>NZ_JASJSQ010000052.1:10138-33722 GCF_030236855.1 Stenotrophomonas maltophilia group sp. Smal13 | reverse complement strand
GGCGGCTGCACCACCGGCCGACGGGTGCTGGCGGTGTCCTTGAACAACAGCCACCACACCGCGATGCCGAGCACCAGCAACGCGGCCAGCACCAGTGCCACGGTCACCAGCAACTGGCGACCGCGCATGCCGGGCTCCGGTCGAGGGGGTTGATGGGCCGTCATGCCTCAACCCTGCGCCTTGCCGGTGACCAGGCCGACCTGGGCCAGCTCCAGGCGCCGCAGCAGGTCCAGCACCTCGACCACGCGGGCGTACTGCACCTGCGCATCACCGCGCACGATCACCGGGAAATCCGGCGTGGTCGCGCGTTCGGTACGCAGCCGGTCTTCCAGCTCGGCCATCGTCACCGGGTAGGCATCCAGGAACACCTGGCCACTGGGGTCGATGGTGATCGCCTTGGTCTTCGGCTTTTCCAGGGCCACGCTGTTGCTGGCCTTCGGCAGATTGACCTCGATGCCGGGGATGGAGGCGTTGCTGGTCAGGATGAAGATCACCAGCACCACCAGCAGCACGTCGACGAAGGGCGTCACGTTGATGCCCTTCTCGCGCTTCTTGATGCCGAACTTCGCCTTCTGGCCCATGGCGCGCCCCTCAGCCCTGGACCGCGGCCGGGCCGCGCCCGTCCTGCTCTTCGGCCAGGCGCGCGGCGAACTCGTCGATGAACACCGCCATGTCCGCGCCGATCGCTTCGGCACGCGCACCCAGGTAGTTGTAGCCGAACAGTGCCGGGATGGCGACGCCGAGGCCGGCAGCGGTACACAGCAGCGCCGCGGCCATGCCGGGCGCCACCGAGTTGATGTCCACTGCGCCGGCCATCGCCGCCACCACGAACACCAGCATGATGCCGATCACGGTGCCGAACAGGCCCACGTAGGGCGCACCTTCGATGGTGGTCGACAGCCAGTTCATGCGCCGCGCCATCGCCTCCTGCTCGCGCACCATCACCGCATCCATCGAGGCACGGATCGCGGCGATGGTGGCGCCACTCAGGTAGCCACTGTTGCCGTCGCGCTGGTGGCGCTGCTGCATTTCATCGATGGCCACCTGGTAGATGCGCCACAACGAGCCATCGTGCATCGCAGTCGGCGCCTTGCCCTGGCGGTCCATCTCGGACAGAGTGCGCAGCGGCACACCGGACAACTTGCCGAAGCTCTCGGTGAATACCGCGTTGGCCTTGCTGGTGCGGCCGAAGTGGCGGCTCTTGGCAATCATGATCGCCCATGACATCAGCATCATCAGGCCGAGGATGGCGACCACCACCCAGGCATCGAACGGCATCGCCTTGAGAATGAAGCCGAAGTGGCTCTGCCCGGCGGATTGCTCGTCGGCGCCGTAGCTGATCAGGCGCGAGTCGGCGCCCTGAGCGGTGGCATCGGCCAGCAGCAGCGCCGCCGGACGTGCAACCCGCGAGATGCGCAGCTCATCCAGAGCGCCTTCGAAGTTGGCCAAAGGCTGTGCAGCACCCGGGGCATCGGCGCCCACCACCGGCGCGGTACCCAGCGCCGGCAGCTCGCCGCTCAGCTGGGCCACTACACGGCCGTTGAGGTACAGCTGCAGCGCACCCTTCTCCGCGGTCAGTGCCACGTGCGCCCACTGCCCTTCCGGAATCGGCTGTGCCGGCGTACTGCGCTGGCCATTGAGTTGCACGAACGGCACCCGGTTCTCGATACCGACCACCAGCTCGGAGGCGCCATCGCGACGGGCATAGATTGCCTGCGCCGCATTGTTGCTTCCCGGCTTGATCCAGGCCGAGAGGGTCAACGGCGCCCCCGCTTCCTGTGCCAGCGAGGCGCTGGCCGGCAACGGCAGCGGGCCTGCGCCCAACTGCACGCCACGGCCGATCACCGAACCTTCGGACGGCGGCACCACAGCACCGGCATTGTTGCCGTAGGCGGTGGTGTCGCGTGCAGGCGCATTGGCTTCGGCGAAGTGGTAGACCAGCGTGTAGTCCGGGTCGAACACCTGCTGGCCGTTGCCGCTGGCGGGGGCCTTCTCGTTGCCGTAGTACATCCAGATCGTCTGCGGCGCCGCGGCGCTGACTGCCGGCACGTCCACCCAGACCAGGGCCAGGCCCAGCTTGGGATCGAACTGTTCGATCTGATGGGCCAGCACGGTGCGGCCATCGCCCGACACGAAGCGCAGGTCGTTGCCCGCGTCCTGGGTACCGTCGAAACCGAAGTTGCCGGTATGCAGGCGCAGCAGCAGCGGCGTGCGGCCCGGGTCACCGGCCAGGCCCGCGCCCTGCGGACCGGCGTCGACGGTGATCGGCTTGCGGTACTTCCATTCGGCCTGCCACCAATTGGCATCGGCCGCAGCAGCAGGCAGCGCAACCAGCGCGGCCAGCAGCAACAACACTCGGGAAAGCAAACGGTCCATGCGAAGGGTCTCCGGAGAACGCATGTTCAAGGGAAGGGTCAGTAACTGGTGCTGATGTTGAAATGCAGGCGCGGGTCGTCCTTGCGCGTGACCGGGCCATCGGCATAAGGCCAGGCGTAGTCCAGGCGCAGCTGCAGGTGCTCACCCAGGCGCAGCTGCGCGCCCAGGCCGACCGAGGCCAGGTTGTACTTGTCACGCTGCTCGGGCAGCGGCTGGCGCAGGCGCAGGTAGGCGGCGTCGGCAAAGCTGTAGACGCGCAGATCCGTGCCGCTCCACAGCGACCACGCCGGGGTACGCCATTCCAGGCTGGCCAGGCCGCCGTAGTCGCCGATCGCCTCGGCCGACAGATAGCCGCGCACGGTGTACATGCCACCGGCGGCGAACTGCTCGGCCGACACCAGCGGTGCGTCGGTCACCTGCAGCGAGCCGCGCGCGTACCACTGCCAATCGCTGCCGAAGGTGTGGGTGTTGGCCACATCGGCCTTGAACGCGATGAAACTGGGGTCCGCCCAGTAGCGCTTCTGCCCGAATCCGATGGCATCGCTGCCATAGCCGAACAGGCGGCGGGTACCGGCCACCAGCTGGGTATTGATGCTCAACTGATCCTGCTCGCCCTGGCGCACACCGACAAACGCCAGGGTGATCGGCGCGTACTTCAGCGGCGTCTTCAGGCTCTCCTTGCCCATCTGCGTGTCTTCCTCGGTGTCCTTGAAGTCCACGCCGAGGCTGAGCTGGCGCCACCACTGGCTGCTGCCGGCCAGTCGATAGTTGAGCTTGAGACCGATCGAATGGCCGTTGCCGATTACATTGGTTCCGGTGCCGGTACCCACCTGCCCACCCGCGTTCAGCACGCGGCTGTCGGACTTGTAGCCGGACGCTTCCAGGCTCCACGGCGTGCCCTCGAACGGCATCATGTACGAGGCCGAGAACACCTTGGCCTGCTTGGTATCTTCCGGCGCCAGGTACACGCCGATGTTGGCGCTGTGCCCGCGCTTCCACAGGTTGTCGTAGGCCAGCGATGCACTCAGGCGCAGCTTCTCGGTGTCGGCGCTGTGGTCGTTGTTGAGCGCCGCGCTGGCACGCCACGGCGACTTCTCCTCGACCTGCAGGTCCACATCCATCGTGCCCGGCACCTGGCCCTCGCGCACCAGCGGCATCACCTGGCGACGTCCGCCTTCATTCAGCGCGGTCAGTTCCTTCTGCGCCTGGTCGAAGTCCGGCACCTTGCCCTCGGCAAGTGCCGGCACGCGTTCGCGGATGCGTTCGGGTGATTCGTGCTTCGTGCCTACGACCCGCAGCTGCCCGATCGGCGTCTGCTGCACCTTCAGCAGCACGACGCCGCCACTGACCTGCTGCTCGGGCAGCTCGACGTAGACCGACTGGTAGCCTGCCTGCTGGTACAGCGCATTGACGGCATCGCGCGCCTTCTCGACATCGGCCAGGGTCTTGCCCGGGCCGAGGAACGGCTCCACCGCACGTTCGATCTGGCGCGGATCGAGCACGGTGTTGCCGCGCACGATGTATTCATTGATGTTTACGCTGGGCGCAGGCGCCGCGTCCTGCGCGAACAATGGCAGCGGCATCGCGGCCAGAGCCAGCACCAGCGGATGCAGGCGCAGCGGAAGGCGGACGGCTCGGCACGGAACAGGAGTCATCGAAGGCATCGCGTCGTATCGAAGGGAGTGGCCAGGGAGCGGCGCGTGGGTCTACCAACAGGACGTGTACGTCGCGTCAAAACCGCCAATAGTTTTGTGACAGCACTGTCATCTTTTGACAGCGCCGGAACAGTTGCAGGCGGACACTGTCTTCGCCATACGTCTTCATTGCTGAGCGTCGGTTTTCGCAGGAGATTCAAGATGAGTGAGTCGTTGGAGGCGGGCTTTCGCCCTGCCCTCGCCCTTGCCTTGTTGCTGGCGTTGCCATTGGCCTGGGCCGGAGAGGCGAAGAAACAGGACGATGCCGCACCCTGCATCGAAGTACAGGTCAACGGCGAGCGCATTCCCGCCTGGGAGTGCCTGCAACGCAAACTGGCCCCGGCGCCGAAATCGGCGAAGTCACCGGCGCTGCCTGAAGCCGAACGCCTGATGCGGCAGCCGGGCAACCAGCTGATGCAGTACAACCTGGAAGGCACACGACAGCGCATGGGCGATGCCTTTGGTCGTTCGGTGGAACCGCAGCGTCCGGCGCGTTGAGCCTGCGCAGCTGTGGAGCCGGGCCCGCGCTCGGCTGCGCCTACCTGCGTTGCGGACGGCACGCGAAAAGCAGCCGAGCGTGGGCTCGGCTCTACAAGGAGCTGGCGGGCACGATGCCATCGGTCGGCACCGCTGGCAGCGCGGGCACCGGCAGGCTGCGCGTTTGCCCGGCCTGGTTCAGTTCCACAGCGCTGGCGCTGATGCTGGCCAGTACCGTGCAGGGTCCGAGTCGTTGGCCGGGCGCATACGCTTCCGCTGGGCGTCCATCTACCGAGAGCAGGGCCAATGGCGCATGGTCACCCGCCATCACGCCCAGCACGACCACCTCGGTCTGCACCGCGCCGGGAGACAGCAGCCGCACCAGTGGCAGGCTGGCCACCGCATCGAACATCGGCCGTACCGGCGCCTCGGCATGCGCTTCGCTCGCGGCCGCCGCTGGCGCCACCGCAGACAGGGTGACGCTCCAATAGGCCACCACGGCCAGCAGCAGCGTCGCCGCCAGCAGGGTCAACATCCGATTCCGATCCCAGCGCCTGCCGTCCATGTTCCACATCATCGCCACGTTCGTGTCCGCCTACGCTAGCAGGTGCGGCTGACGCTTTTGTTTCATCATGCGGGCCTACGCTGGCACGCATCGGCAAGGGACAGGAGGCAATGTCGATGCGACGCATCCCGCGTGGTTTCACCCTGCTGGAACTGATGGTGGTGCTGGTGATCATCGGCATCTGCACGGCAGGCATCGGCCTGGGCCTGGGCAGTCTGCTAGACCCCGCGCGCCAGCTGCGGCAGGAAGGCGAACGACTGGCGCAGCGCCTGCAGGTGGCGCGCGACGAGGCCCGCATCGATGGCCGCCCCCTGCGTTGGCAGGCCGACGCAGCCGGCTATCGTTTCAGCCGCCTCGAAGGCAGCCGCTGGGTCACCGTTGAACGCGATGATCTGCTGCGTCCACAGAAGTGGCAGGCTGCAGGCATCGCGGTGCAGCCCACCACCGCCATCGAGCTGAGCCCGGAGTGGATCGGTACCGCCTGGGAGCTTGGACTGTCGCTGGACGGCCGCGCACTGCGTCTTCGTGATGATGGCAGCGGACAGTTGCAGGTCGTGCAGTGAAGCGGAATATGCGCGGATTCACCCTGATCGAAGTGCTGATCGCACTGGCGATCGTTTCGATTGCGCTGGCTGCGGTGATGCGCTCGGTGGCAGTGGCGACCGACGATCAGTCACGGCTGCGCGACCGTCGCCTGGCGCTGTTGTGCGCGCAGGACCGCTGGCAGGAGCTGCGCCTCGCCGGGCAGCCACCGCAGGATGCGCGGCAGCGCTGTGTGCAGGGACGCGGCAGCTTCCTGGTCCTGCAGCATCTGGGCACTGGCAGCGACGGGCAGCCGCAACTGGAATTGACCGTGGTGGCCGAAGATGCACCGCGACAGTCGCTGGCGCGGATGCAGCTGCCGTGGACGGCGGCGCAATGAGGCGCGCCGCACGCGGCTTCACCCTGTTCGAGGTGATGATCGCGATCACCATCATGGGCGTGCTGGCGCTGATCTGCTGGCGTGCGCTGGACAGCGTGGCCAACAGCGACCAGCGCCTGCGCCAGGCCGATGCCGAGACCACGACGGCGCTGCGCGTGCTGCAGCAGTTCCAGCGCGATATTGAAATGCGTGCCGACGATGCGCTGATGAATGGCGCGGTGCGCCCGGCAGATCGTCCGCAGCGATTGCTGCCCCCGTCGCTGGTGAGCGAGCGGCACCCGGATGGCAGCTTCGCGCTGGAAATCACCCGCAGTGTCGGCAGTGATGGGCTGCACTGGCAGCGGGTGCGCTGGTGGCGGCAGGGCAGCACGCTGTGGCGGGCCAGTGGTGCGGCTACAGACCGGTATCCCCTGCCCGCACCGGATCCGTCGAAGGGCATTGCGGTGGCGCGCGATGTGCAGCGGTTCGAGGTGCGGGCGTGGCAGCCTGGAACGGGATGGGCCGTGTTGCCGAGCGAGGGCGAGGTATTGCCGGCCACCGGACTTGAACTGCGGTTGGGCCTGCGCGATGGGCGTGGGCCGTTGAGTTACCGGCGGGTGCTGGAGCTTTAGGATTGGTTCGTGGCACCGCATCCACGCATGGCGTGGATCTACTGCCGAGCCTGTTCCTGCTGCGCGGCCTGCTCTGGTGGGTGCCGACCTTGGTCGGCACTGAAGCTGGCCAAGCCATCCACGCATGGCGTGGATCTACTGCCGACCAAGGTCGGCATCTACCGTGACACATGCGCGCGTCCCTCCTGCCGCCGGGTGCTCTCCTGCACCCGGCGGCGCTGTGTCGGTGGTCCTCACCGCTGATGGCCTCTCCCTGCCCTCCGTGCCGTCCTGGCTGGGGCCGCCACCGCTCCCTGGCGGCTGGCCCGATGCTGCAGCCCGATGCGGTGCACCGGGCAATTCGTGCCGACCAAGGTCGGCACCTACCGGGATCGCGCGATGCCTACCGGCGCTGCGTGCCCTCGTCGCGGCTTGCCTGCGGGAACTGGAACGCGCTGTTGGCGTCGTAGCCGCTGTTGGCGGTCGTGCCGCGCGCCGGCGGCGCAATGCTGCTGGTGCCACTGCCGAAGCCCAGAATCTGCACGCTGATCACCGATGGCTGGTTGCGCCGCGCGTCGTCCTGGCTCTTGCGCATCACGTCCTGTGCCGCCTGGCTGGCGCTGTTCGCTGCCGCACTGGCCGAAGCCAGCGCATTGACGTTCACCGTGGCCAGCACCGGCAGACCCTTGCTCTCACCCTGCACCTGGATGTTGGCCGCGTTGAGCACCTGCAGCGCGGCAAGGTTGATGTTGCCCGAAACACGGATGCCCGCTTCGCCCGCATCGATGGTGCCCAGCGGCGCGATCAGGTCGACGTCGCCCGGCGGCACTTCGGGAATCGGGTCCAGCGTAGCGAAGCCGGCACCGCTGACCGGTGCGAGCGGTGACAGACTGACGTTGCCCCAACGGTCGTACAGGCGGCGTGGCGGGGTATACACCAGCGTGGTGCGCGAGCCACGGCCCGCATTGATGTCGCCCTGTTCGGACCAGGCCAGGATGTCACCGCCAAAGGTGGTCATCACCCGCGACAGACCCAACAGCACGCTGTCCTGGCTGAACAGCCGGATGTCGCCCTGCCCCTGGGTCACCAGGCCCGCGCTTGCCGGCGGCGCCTCGCCAACCACGCCCACCACGATCTGCCCGCCCGGCGCCATCAGCTCGATGTTGCCACCGGCCTCGGTGCGTACGCCGGCGCCGCCATACATCACGATATCGCCGGTGCGCTGGATCGTCTTGCCCGCTGCATCCTTGTCCGGCATCAAGGTGGCGATGGCCTCGCGGCCCCGCAGGTAGGAGCCTACGCGCGGGCCATCCGCATCGGTGTACTCGCGGCCGCCCTCGCGCAGTTCGGCGTAGTAGACCTGGCGCAGGAAGATGCGCTGCTGCTCCTGTGGCAGTGTGTCGAACAGGGCCAGTGCCTGCGCGCCGTCAGCGCTGATGTTGAAACGCTCCAGCAGCCACTGCTTCAGTTCCTTGTCATAGACCTTGACCACCTTGCCCGGCTGCGACGCCAGTGTCTGCGCGGGATCGGCCAGCCGGGTCGCATCCAGGTAGCGTGCACGCACGGCGCCGAAGTCGACCTGCTGGTTGCCGGCGGTCATCGCGATGCTGGCACCCGGGCGCGTGTCGCCCTGCACCAGGCCGCCGCGGCTGGCGATGCTGCCGCGGTCTTCCTGGCGCAGCTGACGGCCTGCGCTGACATCGACATTGCCGCTGCCGTATACGGTGACGTTGGCATGCACGATGTCCCGCCCGGCCTGCAGCACCGTGACATCGCTGGCACTGTTGTTCAACGCAAGGACGGTGCTGGACAGGATGTCCTGGCCTGCACGCAGCTGCACCGGCGCAGCCACATCAATCCACTCGCGAACGGTGCGGCGGCTGCCACCGGCGGCGTTCAGCATCCATTGTTCGCCCGTGCGCAGACCGATGATGTCGCCCGAGCCTGCGTAGAAGCGGTTCGGCGTGCCCCCGGCGGTGCGTGACACCGCCGCCATGGGACGGTTCGGCCCAAAGGCGAACAGGGGTATGGCATCGCCCCATGTGGGTACCCGAGCATTGATGCCATCGGGCGAAATGTTGCCGAGCAATTCGGTGCCCTTCGCGTCCCGTGCGGTGAACACCGGATCGAACGGGGATGGCAGGCGAGTGTCCGCACCAGAGCTGCTGATGTACGGTGACCGATCGCCGGCGATGATCGAGTTGCCAGCCAGCAACTGCATGCTGCCCGTAGGGGAAGGAGCGGTAAGCAGTATGTTGTTCTCACCGCCTTCGCCCAACTTGATGTCGCCGCTGGTGGCCTGCACCTGCAGCCTGGAGGGATAGATCCAGTAGGCGAAATTGTCGCCGGTGGATTCCGATCGCAGATTCTGCCCCGGGGTGCTGGCATGCGCTGTCAGCGGGGTGGCGTCGCCGCCGAACGAAACCAGATTTACTGCCGTGGCCGCGGTCCACAGCGAGAAGCCGGTAGTACCCGCCGCAAGACCGCCTCCCGCCAGCGCCACCTGCGGCGCATTGAATTGCACCACACGGCCGGCATCGGCGACGCCGCCCAGGATGACGTCGCCCCGGGCGTGCAGGTTTGCCACGGCGTCGCCCAGCACCAGCACCGGACCACCCATCGCCTTGCCACCGAAAGCGCGGAACGGATCGCTGGGGCGCAGGCCACTGCTGGGATCAGTGTACTGGGAGATGCCGACGGCACTGCCGCCAATGCGGGAGGCCTCAAGACTCAGGCTGCCGCGCAGGTTCGTGAATGTGCCATTGAGTTCCAGGTCCTGCTCGTTGCTGACGTGATTGATCGTAGTGGCCATCAGGTTCGGGTTGAGTGCACCGCTGGCGCGCAGGCTCAGATCGCCACCACCTGTCAGCACCAGCCGCCCATCATCAACACGTCCGGTCGAGCCCACGGCTGCGTTGATCGCGGTGGAGAAACGGGTGCTGCTTGTGTTCTTCAGCGCGTCACCCTTGGCATCGGTCACACCGGCATGCCTGCCCGCATCAATCTCCAGATTGCCGCCACCCAACGTACCAAAGCCGGTGAAGCCGACCATGCGTGGACTGGGGTTGGAGAACGTGGACACATTGGCGTAAGTGCCGAAGTTGATCCACCAGGCGACAGGCTGCTGCTCGACGCCCGCAACCGCACCTGTGCCCTGGCGCCACAGCCAGTTGGCAACCGCGCCGCTGGCGTGGTTGGCCAGGTCACCCGCCACCGAGCCGGACGACGACAGCGCACCCCATGTTGCCCCGGTCACGTCGCGGCCGGCCGCGATGCTCAGGTTGCCGCCGTGATCCGGATACCACGCGCGATAGGCGGCAAGTGCCGCGTCATAGTCACCGCTGGACTGCTGCAGCCCGAGCAATGCCTCGCGTCCGGACGGCGGCGCGCGCTCGGACTGGAAACGGGCATCGAGGCCATTACCCAGCGCGGTCGGCGTTCCCGCGGTATAGACGCCGTACACCGAGCGCATCGACAGATCGCGGCCGGCCATCAACTGCAGGTCGCCACTGCCGGTGCGCAGCACGCTCCACAGCGGCGTGCCATGTTTCGGTTGACCCATGGTCGCCACGTCACGCATCTCGCCGGGCATCACGCAGATGCCCGAACTGACCGAACCGCACAGCTCCTCTTCGGTCATCCCGAACATCTCGGCAGTTTCCTTCACGGGCATGCCGACCAGCGACGGATCGCCCATTTCATCGGCACCTTGCGCCGTGAACAAGTAAGGTGCCGCCTCGCAGCTGCTGCCAGTCGCGCAGATCGCAGACTCGGGCTTGCCCAGGTGCTCGGCCAGCGCCTTCACCGGTTTGCCGACCCAGCTTGCATCCACACCTTCGCGCTGCGCACCCAGGGCGGTCACCCGCTGTTCGCGCACGAACGTGGAGACCATGGTCGCCGCACGCACAACGCCGTAGTGGGTGTCGGCCAGCACCAGATCGCCGCTTCCATTGCGCCGCGCACGCGGGTCGGCTGCCTCGGTATCGGCGCCCGCAACGGCGGTGAGATCCCACGAGGTGGTGCCCTCGGGCAACATCTGCGCCAACGCCCAGTTGCGTCCCTGTCGACCATCGCTGCCCACCGGGCGCAGGTCGATCGGTTGACCGCCGGCCAGCTCCAGCGTGGTCATTGCCGGAATCAGCGAACCTCGTGCCAGCGGTGTGCGCGCCGCCAGTCGCAGCTCCGTCGGCAATCGCGCGCCGGCCGGCCAGGTCGTGGCCCTTACGCTGGCCTCGCTGCGCAGCTGGAAGCCCGCGCCCAGGCGCGAGCCGGCGGGCAGTTGCAGCGCCTGCGCCAGCACGCTGCCTGCGGCACGCACCTGACCATCGGCCAGCGTAACCGCGGCCGGCAGCACGTAGCCTGCCGGCAACGTAAGTGCCTGCCCCAGCGTCATCTCCACCGGCAACGTGGTGCCGGCAGGCAGCACCGCATCGCGCACCGCAATCGCGTAATTCAGCACGGCACCCGCCGGGAAGCGCGTACCGGCCTCCAGTACGACGTTGTCATTGGGCACCAGGATGTCACTGCCGAACGGTGTAATGCCGGCACCGAAACTCTGTCCGGGCACCAGCTGCCAACCGCGATCATCCGGGCTGGCAGGTGGCGGCGCAAAGCCGTCGTTGATGCTGCCATGGATGAACAGGTCGCCGGCTGCGCGCAGGCGCAACGCGCCCGCCTCACCGAAGCCGCGTCGCGCGGGGTCCTGTCGATTGGCCTGCGGGCCGTAGCGATAGCCGGAAAGATCGATATCGCCGCTGACGGTCAGATCACCATGCGGGTTGCTGGACGAAATCGCGCCGACGACATCCACGCCGGGACGCAGGCGCACGGTCCCCAGTGTGGCCAGCCGTGCCGACAGCCCGGCATTGCCCAGCGCGGCATTCATCCATGCAGTGTTGGCTGGGTCAACCACCGTATCCAGCCACGACCGGGTAACCAGCTGGCCGCGTCGGCCGTTCACATCCGCCGTGTCAGCCAGGGGTGCGTCGTCATAGCGGCGCACGCCGGTCACGAAGATATCGCGCGCGCCGAGTACCTGCACGCCACTGCCGGTATCGACGCCGGCATCGTCGCTGCCCACTCGCGGCACGTTCAGCACGAACGTGCCGCGGGCGCGTCCATCGTTCTGCCCTGCTCCGGTACCGACGGCAACGCCGGTGCCGCTGCGAAGATCGATCCGCGCCGCCGAACCCAGCTGCACGCGCCCATCGCGGCTTTCCAGCTCGACGATGGCACGGTTCGGGCTGTCGATGATCTTGCCATAGCTGTCCACACGCAGTGCCGTGCCGTGTGCGTCCAGGCTTCCGTCCAACTGCAGGCCATCGCGCGCGGCCAGGCGGATGCTGCCAACCTGGTCGCCGCTGGCGTCGATGCGCCCGAGCACCCGCAGCGCACCACCGTCGACGCTGATATCCACCTTGCGCGCTTTCACTTCGTCGCCGATCAGCAGGTCTCCCTGCTTGATCTGGAAGCTGCGCGCTCCAGTGACACCGTCGCGGGTAAGGCGCTGGTTGAGGCCACTGAAGTCTGTCAGTTCACGTGCGCGCACCACCAGCTCACCGTTCTCATACGGCACCAGGCTGCCACCTGCGTCCAGCGTGCCGCTGGCCAGGCCAAACAGCCGTCCTGCCAGGTCGACATGCCCGCCGGCAGTACCCAGCGCGGTCACGGTGAGACGACCCGCGCGGTTGTTCTGCGCCGACAGATCGACGCGCGATGCTGCGTCGCTGCGCACGTCACCTTCCGTTGCTGTCAGCGTGACGTCACCGCCGACACTGTAGGTATCCACATCGAACAGGCTGACCTTGCGCCCGGCCAGATCGAGGTTGGCGCTGCTGCCAAGCTGCACCGAGCGGGCCGCCGTGGCCGCCAGGCGGCCCGAGGCCAGCGCGATACGGGTGTCGAGGAGAATATCGTCGGCGTCCAGCGTCAATTCTGCGCCCAGAGCATCGGCCGCCGTCGAGGCGCCTGCGCCGTGCACGCGCAGCGTGCCACCAGCAGTCACCGCCAGCTTCGCGCCTGCTTCGGCAGTGACCAGCGGTGCCTGGATATCGAGGTTGCCGCCACTGTAGGTCCAGCCCTTGGCTGGGTCGTAGGCGCCCTGGAACTGATGCACATTCAACGCACCATTGCCGGCGAAGACCACCTGCTGTGCGGCACGCAGGTTCACCCCGGCGAAGCCGAGGACCTGGCGTCCGGCCACGACCTCCGAGGCGGGCCACGACTGTGGCGCCGGGCCGAGCCGCAACGTATCGGCAATGATGTCCAGCTGGCCACTGCCAAGGCGGTCGACCATCGCCGCCCCGCCGGGCTGCGCGGCATTCGAATCCGCAAACCCACTTGCCGCAAGTGCACCGGCCCAGGTGAGGTTGCCGGCGAAGATGCGCGCACGGTCGCTGCTGTTGCCATAGCCATGGATGGCCGGTGCGCCCAGCACCAGGGTGCGCAGGCTCGACTTGCCGGTCGCGCTGTCGCGCGTATCAAGATCGACACTGCCGAATACATTGATTGACTCGGCCGCCGAGAGCTTCAGCGTCTCCAGTGCCGGTGCGCCGGTGGCGGTATTGCCGCGCAGCAAGGTGGTCAGCACCTGCTGGTTCATCAGCATGCCCGGCGGCAAAGCGGCGGCCGCGGCGGCCTGCGCGATGGCATCGTCGCTGCCCAGATTGATCGCCGCCACGCTGACGCCGAGCTGGCGGGTGCCGTAGCTGGCCGTGTCGCGCAGCTGCAGGCCGCCATTGGTGGCGACGTTGATGCTTCCCTCCGACACCAATCGTGCCTGGCCCGCACACTGACGGCCCGGGTCGCAGGTGCCGATGTCGAAGCTGACCAGCGACGGATCGGCTCCCTCGCGCAAGGGCGCGGCCAGCAGATCGGTGCGCCCGTTGGACACCACCATCACTCCGCCTTCGGCCTGGTAGTAGAAACCGGCGTTGTCGGGCAACGGAGCGGCGCCGCGACCGAGCGTGTCGACGCCTGCGCCTGCCTCCACGCGCACGCCCTTGCCTCCGGCCACCGCCCCCAGAATCACCTCAGGCGCACGCAGGACCGCGCCGTCCCGCAACACCAGGTTCTGGCCGACACCGGCCACCTGCAGGCGCTGGTTGCTGGTCGCGCGGACCTGTGCGTTGAGCACCAGGCGCGAGGGCTGCAACGCGTTGAGCACGTCCGCCTCGATGGTGGCACCATTGCCAGTAGAACTGGGCGTGCGACCGGCCGCCACCACTTCCAGTTCACCCAGCCGGTTGACCAGGTTCACTTCCACCGAACCGCCAATGCCGGCGCTGCCCGCCGCCGGCGCAAACCGGGTCTGGCCCTGGAAACTCACAGCGGGCGTGCCGTCCCTGCCGGCGCCATTGCCAAGCCCGAGGCGCAGCGTGCCGGCATCGACGGTCTGCCAGCCGCGCGGCGTGCCCAGCCGTTGTGCCGACGTGGTCACGAATGCGTTGTAGCTGGTCTCGTTGTAGCTGGAATGCCGGCGAACGGTATCGGCCGGGGTCAGCAGCAACGCGGTCAGCAAGGGCGAACGCAGGCCACCCAGCGTCGACCCCGTGTGTCCGCCGACCATCCAGGAGCCGGTGCCGGTGGCCAGCGGTGCACCGATACCGACCGCGCCGGTGCGCCCCAGCTCCACCCGGAACGCGCCCTGCTGCAGCGCGAAGCTGGCCGGCAACAACGTGTAGGTGCCAGCCGGCAATCCAGGCACGCCTGCGGGAATCGTGATCTGCTGGCCAATGCCAGGGTCCAGCGAGCCGTCACTCAATCCCAGCGGCGCTGCACTGCCGGTGTAGCCGGGCAGGATCGCATATACCGGACTGGCCGATTCGCTGAAGCCATAACGCGGATTGGCATCGGCCAATGCATGGCGCAGGATGTCGACCGAGCCACCGCGCCCGCTGACAAAGGCAGCACCGGTCAACTCGCCGCCGCCGGAGAGATCCAGCAGCGCCCCTTCGGCCACCTCGGTACGGCTGCTGATGATGGCGATGCCCTTGGGGTCCGCGCCGGGCGCGACACCGCCTACCGGCGGTATGGCATGGGCGCTGCCGTCCCTGCGCCAGTCCACGCCATCGACGGTGCCACCGAACGGCACACTGAGCCCCGCGCCGCTGGTGGAGGTCACGCTTCCGGGCAGCAGCGTCACCGAGCCGGCCCGGCGCCCGTCGGCATCGGTACCACCCAGGGTGATGGCGCCCAACGGCGCCCGGAGGATGCCGCCCTGCTCGATGGTCGCTGCCACCACTGACAGGCCGCCGGACACCGACAACGGCAGGACTGGAACCGCCCCGCCAAGACCATGGATGCGCACGATGCCTTCGGCATCATCCCAGCGGCTGATCGCACTGCCCGGCTGCGACACACCGGCCGCCAGCACGCCGCCCGCATCGGCCACCGGGTACAGCTGCGCTGCGGTTACGTCCAGGCTGCGCGGCGCGATCAGCTGCGCGCCGGTACTGCCGAGCGCTGCGCCACTGCCCAGGAAGCGCAGATCGCCGCGACTGCGCAGTTGCACGTCATCGAACCCCGCCAGCCAGGTGGTATTGCGCAGGTCGATCAGGTCCGCATCCACACTGAAGCGATGCTGGCGACCGGTATCCACCGCCACGGCAGCGGTACCGACCAGGGTATCGCCAGGCAGCCTCAACCAGCTGCTCTGCGCCAAGCGCACGTAGGGCGCGCTCAGCGCAAGCAGGCCGCCAGCGCTGCCGCCCTGCAGCATGCCCAGCCCATCCTGTTGCAGACCTTGGAAGCGCAGGCTCTGGCCGAGGCGCAGTTCCACATCACCTTCGGCACGCACGTTGCCGAACAGCGAAAGATTGTCGAAACCACCGGCACCGACCTGCGCCGCCGACAGGCGTGCGTGCCCGTACTGCAGCTTCGCCGGCACGGCCTGCTCGCGATCGTCCTGGCTGAGCACGATGGCGCGCGGCGCCAACACATCTTCGCTGGCACCGCCCGCATGGATGCTGCCTCCGAAGGCGATACCCAGGGTTCCGCCCTGCGCGCCGGCGCCGCCTGCAGCGGCCTGCAGAGCGCCCTGCAAGTACAGCGCATTGGCCGAGCGCACCACGATGGTGCCGCCATCGCTGGCCACATCCTGGCGGCCGGCGCCATCGATGTCCAGCTGCGCCGAACTGCCGTTGGCCAGCAGTTTCGCACCGCGTTCAACCACCACGAATGCATCCACCGGCCGGTCAGGCACGTTGTCCTGGCCGTCCCAGTCGAGCGCGCCTCCAATCTCGATGCTGCCCCCCTTGCGCACCTGCCCGCGCAGGCGGCCACTGGCATCACGCGCAGTGAAGGCGTCACCGCTGACGTCGAGTACACCCTGTGCACCGATGCGGTAGGTGTGCTCGTTGCGCTGCGAATCGAACAGGCTGGTCGGTTCGCGAATGTCATCCAGGCGGATGCGGCCACCCGCCGCTTTCAGGCTGCCATCAACCGTGATGCTGCCCGCGCCGCGCAGGGTGATCGATTGACCGGCATCCACGCTGACCAGGGCGCCGCGACCGATGCGCAGACCACCACCGGCCTCGCCCTGCTGTGAACGCAGCGTCAGGCTCGCACCGTTGCGCTGACTGAACCTGCCGGTGATCGGATCCGCGCTGTACAGGGGTGCCGACCAGACCTGCAATGCGTCGTGCCGGTCGCGTGCCTGCATCGCTGCTTCGGCCAGGCGCAGGCCCGGCATGCGCACGGCGACGATGGCTCCGTCCGCCACCTCCACACCTTGCTGGCCATTGATGTCATAGCTGGCAAAGCCCTTGTTGAACAGGGTCTCCTGCAGGGTGAGTGCGCCGTCGGCCGGCTGCCCGCCGATCACGATACGTCCACCATCGCCCAACGACAGCGTACCGCTGCCGCCGCCGAGCGCGCTCAAGCGTGCATCGCCGGACAGCTGCAGGCGACCGACCCGTCCACTGCTGTCGGCCACGCTCGCTGCCTGCAGGCTGACGTCGCCGCCCTTGCCGATCGTGACCTTGCCCTTTGCATCAACCCGACCGCCGCCATCGACGCGCACGTCGCTGCCCGGCACCACAACATCATGGCTGTTCTGCAGCCGCAGCTTGCCGCCGTCAGTCCACGCCATGCCCGGGCTGGACGCCGGTTCCAGCAACGCATTCACCCAGCGGCCACTGAGATCGATGCGCGTGCCCTCCGCCAGGGCCACGTGCGAACGGCCGCCCTGCAGCAGCCAGGCGGCGGGAGCGCCCACGCGGGTCAGTTCATTGCCCGCCTGCACCTGTCCACCCGCGATCTGAATGTCACCCCTCAGCAGTACATCGGCGGCCGTGAGCACCAGCTGGCCACCGTCCTGCAGGCGCAGCGCACCCTCCACCGCGATGCTGCCACCGCTGGCCAGATCGATGCGTCCCCACTGCTGCGCGCTGAGCTGGTTGGCATCCAGCCACAGCGTATTGCGCTGCTCCTGTTGCAGCGGCGCCTGCAGGGACACCTCGGCGGCAGGCAGCCCGCCATCGACGATCCGCACCTGTGTGTCGAACACCGCGTTTCTGCCGTTGCCGTCGTAGCGCCCAAGCCACAGCTGGGCATTGCGCGCTACGGCGGTCTGCGCCTGCGCGTAGCCGTCGCGCGCAGCATCGGGTGTCTTCGATTGCTGCGCACCCTGGAAAGTATCGGTCGCCACCTGACCCTGCAGTACCGCACTGGGCGCGGACACCAGCAGAC
This sequence comes from Stenotrophomonas maltophilia group sp. Smal13, assembly GCF_030236855.1. NCBI lineage: Bacteria > Pseudomonadati > Pseudomonadota > Gammaproteobacteria > Lysobacterales > Lysobacteraceae > Stenotrophomonas > Stenotrophomonas maltophilia group sp. Smal13. Next base: position 16,409 of record NZ_JASJSQ010000052.1, on the reverse strand, counting down.
GGCCCGCGTCGCGGCCCACGGTATAGCCGTTCTCCACCCGCTGTTCAGCACCGATCAGCGGATTGCGGAACACATCGGTGGCTCCCCAGCGCTCCTGCTTTACTTCAAAGCCCCGATACAAGCCGTCGTACCGCATTTCGGCCGGCGCATCATCCAGCCGGTACAGCTGACCGTCGGTGCCACGCAACCAGCTCTGCTTGATGGCACCGCTCTGCACATCCAGGCTGCCGCCAGCCAGGTTGATCCTCGAGCCGGCATGGGTGACCACTTCGCTGCCGGACAATTGCACGGTACCGCCCTGCGCGGCCCATTCGCCGATCGAATGGCCCTGGTTGTCGAGATACCCCCCGACTTCCAGCAGGCCACCACCGGCATACCAGCGCTCGGCGGTGTTGCCACCGGTGCCTGCGGCCACGTGCTGCAGCTGGCGGCGATCGATCCAGACCTCGCTGCTGATCAGCTTGCCGCTGTCGCGGTTGTCGGGCGAATCACGCAGTTCGTTGCCCTGCACCTTCACCTGGACGTTGTTGCTCTCCATCGCAACCCGCACGCCCACCGCACCGGACACATCAATGCGCGCGGCATTGCCGGCGTAAGTCCGGCGTGCGCCTTCCGCTACCACCTGACCGCCGGTGGCCACGGTCAGCGAACCGTCCTGGAAATTCACGTCGCCGCCGGACACAATCTCCACGCGTGACTGGTCACGCCGGTCCTGCATGCGCGAGAGATTGTCGAATGTGCCAGTGCTGCTGGCGCCGCGCAGCAGGTCCTGCTCGGCCGAAGCCTTGACCAACGCATCACGGCGGCTGTCCAGGGCCGTGTTCTTGCCATCGTCTTCGATCAGCACCGCCGTGGTCGCGCCGCTGGCCAGGGTGACCGTACCGGCACGGTCGCTGATGGCGTTGAGCAGGTGCACCGTGCCGCGCTGGTCCAGCGTGGTAGTGGCCACGGCTACGCCGGCCTGTTCCACCCTGCGCCCGGCCAGAGTGATGTCGCCCTCGCGCGCCTGGATCAGGCCACTGTTACGCACGCTGCCGGCACTGCTGCCGGCCGCGATGCGCGGCGCGATCTCGTTGCCGGCCGTGGTCGAGGCGGTGTTCTGCGCGGTACCCACGCCGCGGCGAATCACGAACGAGTCGCCCGCAGCCAGCTGCGTCTGGCCCTTGCGCGTTTCAATCTGGCCGGCATTCTCCACGGTGTGGCCGGCCAGCAGCACATAGCCACCGCCGCGGGTGGCCGAGGCAGGCGCCTGCGTGGTGATGCGTGCGCCCTGCTCAACCAGGACCTTGCCGAAGGCATCGGTGAGCGCAGCGGTGTTGTTGTCGGCACTGTACAGGCCGTTGTCACGGAACTGGCCATCGCTGATCCGTGTCGCTGCCGCGACCAGATTGCCCACGTTGACCTGGCTGTTGTTACCGAACACCACGCCGTTGCGATTGACCACGAACACGGTGCCGTTGGCCTTCAGCTGGCCGAGGATCTGGCTCGGACGCGCGCTCGGATCATTGACCCGGTTCAGCACCGCCCAGTCCGCATTCTGTTTGAAATCGAGCGTGGTGTTGCCGCCGATGTTGAAGGTTTCCCAGTTCAGGATCGCGCGGTCGGCGGTCTGCTCGATGCTGACCTGCACCTTGCCGTTGCTGCCCTGCGACTGGATCGCTTCGCGCGCATTCACCCAGCCACGGGTCAGCGGATTCTCATCAACCTTCAGGCCGTCCTTGCCGAGGCCGTCAGCAATCACGAACCCGGCGGCGCGCTGCTGCGTGCGCGCCTGCTCCTGCAAGCGCTGCTGCAGCGCAATGGCCTGCGCGGCGGTGCCCAGATTGTCGATCGACTGCTGCAGTTTCTGTCGCGCTGCATCCTGTTGCTGGACAGGCAACTGGAACTGGATCGGCACACCGTTGGGCATGCGCCCGCTCTGCGCGGCTGCGCCCTGCGCTGCACCGCGGTCGGCAAACCAGCCTGGCGAGAATGCCTGCTGCGCCTGAGCAGGCAGCATGGGCGTGGCGCCCAGCGCAAGCGCGATGGCCCAGGCCATCGGATGGCGGTGCGGCGCAGTGTGCGGAACAGGCGAGTGCAGGTGCGACATCAGGACCTCGAGCGACCGACGGACGGTCTGCGGCATAGGAGAGATTCGACTGCCCGCAGGCATCGCCGGGCACTATCAGATAGACGTTGTCCGCGCCGGAAAAACGACAGCTTCTTCACATTCGGCGCGACCACAAAAAAAAGGCGCCGACCTCGCGGTCGGCGCCCTGTTCAGCAGGTACGGTGGATCAACGGCCGATGCCGGCGCAGGTGCTGGCGTTGCCCAGACCGGTGGCCGGGGTGGCCGAGATCAGGTTGTTGGCAACGGCTTCACGCCAGGTCTGGGTCAGCGGGATGAAACCGTGCGCACGCACGGCAGCATCGTTGTTGCCATCCACGCCCAGGTTGTAGTGCTTTTCCAGGAAGTTGCGGACAGCCTGGCGCTGCGGCAGGGTGCGGTAGCACTGTGCGAACACCAGGTTGGTGTAACCGGCGATCGGGTAGCCGGCGGTCGGGTTGGTGAACACCGGCACCCACTTGGCCGGGTTGGCAATGTCGGCACCGGTCGGCGGGGCGACGGTGTTCAGGGTAGCGGCAACGCTCACTTCATCCGGCGAGAAGCCCTTCACCTTGGCAATCTTGGTCGCATCCTGCAGGTTCGGGATCACGTCCGGGCCGACATAGCCGATGGCGCCGGCAACCTGGTAGACACGGTTGTACAGCGAGGTGCCGCCGGTGGCCGGGGCCGCTTCCAGGAAGGCCGGCAGGTTGTTCTGCGCATCGCGGGTGAACAGATCAGCGAAGGTCGACTTGACCTGGAACTTGCCGCCGACCAGACGGGTGGCGCTCAGGTCTTCGGTGGCGCAGGCGGCGGTCAGGAAGCGGGTCAGCAGCTCGCTGGTGCCGCTGCTTTCGCCGCGGTAGATGACCTTGATGGCGCCGCTGCGGGCGCTGTCCAGCTGCGACCAGTCGTTGATCTTGCCCGAGAACACGCCGCAGATCTTGGCCACGTCAAGGTTCAGATCACCACCGGCCTTGTTGTACGGCACGGTGACCGAGGTGGCGACCGACGGCAGCTGCAGCACCGGGCCGAGCGTGGAGGCCAGCGCCGAGCTGTTGTAGTTGCTGATCTCGGTGCTGCTCAGGACCGAGTCGCTGCCAGCGAAATGGACGTTGCCGGTGCCGTTGGTGATGAACAGGCCGATGGTGTTCTCGAGGAACGCCTTCTTGCCGGTGCCCGAGCCGGTCACGGCGTAGCTGAAGTTGGCCGGCAGGATGCTGTCGGCCTGGCCCTTGTACAGATCGGCCGGCAGCGAGGCGCCACCACCGTTGATGAGGGACTGCTGGGCCGAAGCGGCACCGGCGGTGGCGAGCAGCGCGGTAGCAACCAGCGCGGCCAGGGTCTTGTACTTGTTCATGATCTTCTCCTGAAGGGTTTACTGCGAAGGGAAACACCAAGGGAGGAACGGTCACTACACGCCTGCTGCCGCCGAGGGCCTCCCAGCCCACTCTGCGGCGACGTGTCCATGCTGGTCCGCGCCGATGACAGGCCGCTTAAGAAACCTGTGGAAGATCGAAAAAAGGTGTGGAGGATTGTGTGGAGAATCGAAAGCGTGCCGTGATGCGCGTTGCGCATCACTGGACCAATTGATTCATTTCCATGATCGGCATCAACACGGCCAGCACGATCGTGAGCACCACGCCGCCCATCACCAGGATCATGGTCGGTTCCAGCAGCGCGGTCAGTGCCATCGCGCGACGTTCGATCTCGCGCGAGATCGTCTGTGCAGCACGATCCAGCAGCGGTGCCAGCGAGCCGGTCTTCTCACCGCTGGCCACCAGGTGCACCAGGATCGGCGGATACACCTTCTGCACCTTCAACGCAGAACCCAGTGCAGCACCTTCGCGTACGCGCGAAGACACATCATCGGCACAGCGCGCCAGCAGCGCATTGCCAAGCGTCTGCCGCGCCGCCTCCAAAGCACGCAGCAGCGGCACACCGGCATCCAGCAGGATCGCCAGCGTCGAGGCAAAGCGCGCACTGTTCACACCCAGTACGAAACGCCCGACCATCGGCACCCGCAGCAGCATCGCGTCCCAGCGCAGGCGCAGCTCGGGCTTGCGCAGAGCCAACCGCCATGCCACCACCAACGCAGCGATGCCGAGCCCCGCCCCCACTCCCCAGCTGCGAACGAATGCACTGGCCGCCAACATCACCTGGGTCAGCATCGGCAGCGTCTGCCGCGCCTGCACGAACGCGGTCACCACCTGCGGCACCACGTAGCTGAGCAGGAAGATCACGATCGCCACCGACACCAGGCTGATCGCCGCTGGGTAGATGAAGGCGGTCAGTACTTTGGCCTGCAGCGCGTTGCGTTCTTCGATGTAGTCGGCAAGGCGCTCCATCACCCGCGCCAGGTCACCGGAGTCTTCACCTGCGCCCACCAGCGCCCGATAGATCGGCGGGAAATCGCGCGGCCGCGCGGCCAGCGCAACGGTCAGGCGCTGGCCGGCACGCACGTCGGCGCGTACGGCGGTGAGTGCCTGGGCCACATGCGGGCGCTCGGCCTGTTCGATCACCGCAGTCAATGCGGCTTCCAACGGCAGGCTCGCGGCCAGCAGGCTGGCCAGCTGGCGCGTGGCCCAGGCCAGCTCGCTGGCAGACAGCCGGCGGGCGCCCCAGCCACTGCCCGCACCGCGCGCCGCGCTGACCTGCACGGGTGTCAGCCCGCGACCGCGCAGCAGCTGGCGTGCGCCGCGCGGGCTGTCGGCGTCCAGCTGACCCTTCTCGATGCGGCCCTGCGCGTTGGCAGCCTGGTAGTCGAACAGTGCCATGCAGGCCTCAGTCGTCGCCGGTGACGCGCAGGATCTCTTCCAGCGTGGTCACCCCGCTGTCGACCCAACGCTGGCCGTCCTGGCGCAAGGTCCGCATGCCGGCACGCCGCGCCGCCTCGCGCAGCGCAGGTTCACCCTGCCCTTCATGGATCAGCGCACGCACGCGATCGTCCACCACGAACAGCTCGTGGATGCCGGTACGCCCCCGGTAGCCGCTGTTGGCACAGGCCTCGCAGCCCACCGCGCGCCACACGGTACGGCCCTCGCCGTCCACCTCGGCGCGCCGGCACTGCGTGCACAGCCGCCGCACCAGCCGCTGCGCCAGCACGCCGCGCAGCGACGAGGCCAGAAGGAACGGTTCCACGCCCATGTCGGCCAGGCGGGTCACCGCCGAGATCGCGTCGTTGGTGTGCAGGGAGGCCAGTACGCCATGGCCGGTCAGCGACGACTGCACCGCAATCTGCGCGGTCTCCAGGTCGCGGATCTCACCGATCATGATGGTGTCCGGGTCCTGGCGCAGAATCGCGCGCAGCGCCGTGCCGAAGCTCATGCCGATACGCGCGTTGACCTGAATCTGGCCGATGCCGGCGAAGTCATACTCCACCGGGTCCTCCACGGTGAGGATGTTGGTGGTGCTGCTGTCGAGCTGGCCCAGCGCCGCATACAGCGACGTGGTCTTGCCGCTGCCGGTCGGCCCGGTGACCAGCACGATGCCATGCGGCTGCCGGATCAATCCGGTGAACGTGGCCAGGGTGTCATCGGCCATGCCCAGCCGCTGCAGCTGCAGACGGCCGGCATCCTTCTCCAGCAGTCGCAGCACGGCGCGCTCGCCATGCCCGGTCGGCACCGTGGAGACGCGGATGTCCAACGGACGCCCACCCACCCGGATCGCGATGCGCCCGTCCTGCGGCAGCCGCTTCTCGGCGATGTCCAGGTGGGCCATGATCTTGATGCGCGACACCAGCGCCGCGTGCAGTGCGCGCCGTGGCTGCACCATGTCGCGCAGGGTGCCGTCCACCCGGTAGCGCACCACCGAATGGGTCTCGAACGGCTCGATGTGCAGATCGCTGGCGCCATCGCGTGCGGCCTGTGCCAGCAGCGCGTTGATCATGCGGATCACCGGCGCATCGTCCTGTGCATCCAGCAGATCGGTGACCTCCGGCATGTCCTGCATCAGCCGGTCCAGATCCACTTCACTTTCAGCAGCCCCGACCACGGCAGCGGCATCGCCGCCGTCACGGTACTGCTCACCCAGCCGCTGCTGCCAGGTCGCTGCATCCAGCGCCTGGAACGGCAGCGGGCCATGCCGTCGGCGCAGTTCGGCCACGGCCCACGCCGCGGTGTCGGCGGTGCCCAGCAGCACCGACTCGCCGCCAACTTCGGACAGCATCACGCCGTGGCTGCGCAC
>NZ_JASJSQ010000052.1:0-10128 GCF_030236855.1 Stenotrophomonas maltophilia group sp. Smal13 | reverse complement strand
ACGGCCCGAGCACCAGGTCCAACGTGTAGCCCAGCCCGCGCAGCTGCTGCAGTGCCGGGTCCAGCGTCGCCGGGTCGCGCGGCAATCGCACGCGCAGGCGTTGCCCGCTCTCGCCCGGCGTCGCTTCGGCATAGGCCTGCAGGCCCAGTGCCCGCACCTGTGCCACGCCCTGGCTGGCACGCGCCGGGTCCAGCCCCTGCGCGAACTGCACCAGCTGCGCATCGCCGTCACCGGACGGGTACAGCGCCGCCAGGCTGCTGTTCTGCAGCGGCTGGCCCTGGCCATCGCGTGCATTGCCCTGGCCGAGTACAGACAGGTCCTGCGGTGGCAGCTGCGGTGCCGACAGCGCCGGCAAGGCCCAGCTCTGTACCGGCTGCGCGCCGGCCTGCGCGTTGCGCATGTAGTCGTAGCGGTCGCGGGTCAGGCGCTGGCCGGCGGCCGGGTCACGCACCACGTGCGGGCGCAGGAACACCATCAGGTTGGTCTTGGCGCGCTTGCGCGTGTCGCTGCGGAACAAGGCACCCAGCACCGGGATCTTTCCCAGCCCCGGCACCGCATCACGGCCATGGCTGACGCTGTCTTCCAGCAGGCCACCCAGCACCATGATCTGGCCATCGTCCAGCAGCACGCTGGTATCCAGGGCGCGCTTGTTGGTGATGATGCCGGCCGTGCTGTTCGCGCTCTGCGCGTCGATGCTGCTGACTTCCTGGTAGATGTCCAGCTTCACCGTGCCGCCCTCGGAGATCTGCGGGCGCACCCGCAGCTTCAGGCCCACGTCCTCGCGCACGATGGTCTGGAACGGGTTGTTGCTGCCGCCACCACCGTCGGTCACGTAGCGGCCGCTGACGAACGGCACGGTCTGCCCGACCATGATGCTGGCCGCTTCATTGTCCAGCGTCATCAGGTTCGGCGTGGACAGGATGTTGGCACCGCCCTTGCTCTGCAGCGCGTTGGCCAACGCCTTCATGTTGAGGATCTGGCCGACGCCGGGCAGGTTGATGGTGCCGTCGATCACGCCGATCTTCAGGCCATCCTTGGGCAGCACGTCCAGAGTGGTGCGTGCGGTGGTGTTCAGCCCGCTGCCACCGGTGGTGCCGCCGAAGTGGGTGCCGCCGAAGGTGCGGCCATTGCCCAGCATCCACTGCACGCCCAGTTCGGCCGCGTCGGTCTGGTTGACCTCCACGATCAGGCTTTCCACCAGCACCTGTGCACGACGCTGGTCGAGCTGGTCGATCACCCGCCGCAGGTTGCGGTACACCGGCTCGGGGGCGGAGATCAGCAGCGTGTTGGTGGCCACGTCCGCCTGCACCGAAATGCCATTCTGGCTGAAGCCGGTGCTGCCGGCGTCGATCGGATCGCGACGGTTCGGGTCCAGCCGCTGCGATTCCAGCGCATTGCCACCGGTCTTGGCCTGCTGCGGCTGCGACGGCTGCGCCGGTGTGACGCGGTTGGCGTCACCCGGCAGTGGCGTGATGCCTTCGTTGCTGCCCATTGCCGGTGCATCGCTCTGCCCGGCCACCACGCCGCGCAGCACGCCGGCGAGCTGATTGGCCTGGGCATTGCGCAGGTAGACCACATGCAGGTTGCCGGACTCGTCCTGCGCGCGGTCCAGCTTCTCCACCAACTGCCGCGCCAGGCGCGTTCGGCCCGGGCTGCTGGAACGCAGCAGCACGCTGTTGCTGCGGGGGTCGGCCATCACCACCACCTTCTGGCTGGGCTCGGCGCCCTGGGCATCCAGCAGCGGCGCGACCATCGCAGCCACGTCCACCGCGATGCCCTGCTGCAGCTTCACCACGTCGGTGTCCATGCCGGCCGGTGTATCGACACTGGCGATCACCCGCGCAATGCGCTCCAGATTGTCGGCATAGTCGGTGATCACCAGGGTGTTGTTGCCCGGATTGGCGGTGATCGGGTTGTCCGGGCTGATCATCGGCCGCAGCACCGCCACCAGCGCGGCCGCGTTCTCGTAGCGCAGCGCGAAGGTGCGCGTGGCGACCTCACCGCCCGCACCGCCGGTGCCGACGCGCCCGCCCAACAGCTTGGCGTCGGCCTGCGGCACCACCCGGCTGACGCCGCCGTTCTCGACCACCGCGAAGCCACGCATGCGCAGCGCGCCCAGCAGCAACTGGTAAGCCTGGGCACGGCTGACCGGGCCATCGGAAACCACCGTCATCTTGCCGGTCACCCGCGGGTCGACCAGGAACTGGCGGCCGGTGAACCGTGCTGCCATGCGCAGCACGCCGCCGATATCGGTATCCACCAGGTTCAACTGCACCGGCTCATCGCGGGCGTCCTGCGCCTGTGCCGGCGTAACAACGTGAGCGGCACCCACGATCAGGGCCAATACAGTGCTGCAGGCAAGGCTGCGCATCGCCCTCATGAATGGCCACCCGCAGTGAGTGCCATCACGATGTTTCCGGATATCCGTGCCGCCGGCATGTTCGCATCCCCTGTGCGTGTCAGTTGCAGCTGCTGCAGTTCGATGGCCGGATCGGCCAGCACGGGCAGCAGCCAGTTCCACAGTGCGTCAGCAGGTACCGCCTGCACCTGCAGGTGCCAACGCCCGTCGCGTGCTTCGACATGCAGTCCATCGGCGAGGCCGGCGGACTTGATTCCATTACGCAGCGCGGCCAGCGTCGGGCGCTGCCCCTGCACCTGCTGCTGGCGTTCGCGTGCACGCAGCAGCGGCGCCAGTGCGCGCGCCTGCGCCTGCAGCCGCGGCAGCTCAGCCTGCCAGTGCGCACGCTGTTTCAGCAGCGGCTCCAGCCAGACTGACCACAGCCCCGCTGCCAGCAGCGCCAGCACCATCACCCACAGCATCCAGCGATCGCGCGACGGCAGGTGCTGCCAGCGTCGCTGCAGACCGGCCACACCCTCGCCCAGGCGCACGGCTCTGGCGGTCACTGTCCGCCCCCGCTCACGCGCAGGCGTCCACCGGCCTCGCGCGCCAGCTGCAGGCCCTGCGCCTGCGCCGCCTGCTGCCACTGTTCCAGCCGCTGTGCGTCATCGGCTACCGCCTGCGCATCGGCGTCCAGCTCCAGTTCCAACTGGCCGGGTTGATAGTGCAGGCCGCGCACCTGACCGCCCAACTCCGGAATCGCCTGCAGCATCGTTGCGACCTGCCGCTGCACCGGTGGCAACGGCGGCGCCGGCAACGGCACGGCCAGCGCGCGCCGCGCCTGCAGCACCGGGTCCACCACATCGGTGATCTCCGGAAAGTGCGAGCTGAACTGCCGCGCCATGTCCTGCTGCAACGCCTCGCCCTCGCTGCGCCAGCGCGAGACCTGCAGCTGCAGCCCAAGCGCAGCCAGCAACACCGCCGCCAATGCGAGGCCGATCGCCACGCGGGGTGCCTGCCTGCTGCGACCCGGCAGTGGCAACGACCACGCTGGCACGGGTCCGCACGCCTGCCGTTCATGCGCGACCACGGTGGCCGGCAGGTTCTCCGGCCACGCCGACGGCACGCTGTCGATCCACTGCACGGCCTGCACCCCGGATTGCTGAAGACGCGTCGCGAGCGACTGCAGCACCGCCGCTGTGTCGCGCCCACCGCACCACTGCACAAAACCACGATCGCGCCCGCAGCGCACCAGCAGATGCTCACCGGCAGCCTGCAGCGTTGCCTGGCCGTTCTGCCACGGCAGCAGCAGCGGCGTCGGATACAGCGCCTGAAGCTGCAGTGCGCACGAGGCCAGCAGCTGCTGCGCCTGCAGGACCGCCTGCTGGCCGAGCCAGGCCACCGGAACCGTGCCGTCCGCCGCCTGCGCACCGTGTGCCAACGCGACCTCCTGCAGGTCATCCAGCAGCATCGCCTCTACTTCGCCCTGCAGTGCGGCCTGCAGCCTGCGGCCCGACAGTGGCGGCAGCTGCAGTTCCAGCAGGATCAGGTCCTGCGGATCGAGACAGGCCAGCACCTCGGCCTGCGGATGACGTTGCCCGAGCACGGCCAAGCCCTCGCGGCCATGGGCCAGCACCCCACCCTTGTGCAACTGCGCCCACTCGACCGTACTGTCGGCGCGCAGGTGTTCCAGCGCCGGCAGGCGCACCCTCAGCTGCACGCTCATGCTCCAATCCTCGTCCACACACGCTGCACGCGCACACTGTCATCGCGGTACTCGCGCCAGATCAGGGCCCGGAAGTCGACCGCATTGCCATCGGCCTGTACCTGGCCGACGGCAAGGAACCACTCGCTATGAATGCCAAGCGGCACCACGGCCATCTGCGCGTTGCTCAGTTGCAGTCGATTGGCGATATCGCCGCGGTTGAGCAGCCAATGGCCACCGTCGCGCTCACCGAGCAGCGCCTGCAGGCGCCCCGGCTCCACGCCGGGAGTGACCGCCTGCAACACGCTGATGTCACTGGTGTTGGCATTGACCAGGGTCTGGGCCGGCAGCACCACGGTGCGCCGTGCCAGTGCCTGCACCGCCACTGGGTCGGCGCCCGCCAGGGCCTGCTCGATCACCGATTCACGCGGCAACGGCGCCTGCGCCTGCAGGTCGCCATCACGCAGCCGCGCCTGGATGTGATCGGCAGCAGATGCACAGGCACCCTGCCCCAGCCCCTGCCCGGCACACAGCGCGATGAACGCGCGCCGTGCCTCCGGGTCCGGCTTGCCATAGGCCAGCAGGTTGCGCAGGTTGAACATGGACTGTGCATCGACCAGCTGCAACTGCACCGGCAGCGGCGCCTGCAGCGTCAGTGGACGCGCCCAACGGCCGCTGCGCACCGTGGTCAACTGCTCCTTTACATCGTCACGCAGCTGCTGCGCCGCGCGCTCCAGGGTGGCATCGACCGCCATGCGCACCTGCGCACGCAGCTGGTCGCCACGCAGCGCACGCAGCTGTGCCGACTGCCGGGTCAGCAGTGCAGTGGCAATCACCGCCACCAATGCCACCACCAGCAGGGCGACGATCACCGCCATGCCGCGCTGGCGGGTGCACGGGACCGAACGCGTCCGGGCTGTCATCTGCACGCCTCACAGCTGCCAGGAGCCGATGTCCGCGTTCCCGGCGTCGCCACCGGGCTTGCTGTCCGCACCCAGCGAGAACACATCGATGTCGCCATGGGTTCCGGGAATCTGGTACTGGTACGGATGGCCCCATGGGTCATTCGGCAGGCGATCCAGATACGGTGTCACCGGCATCGCACCGCCGCCCTGCGGCGGCTTCACCAGCGCCTGCAGGCCCTGTTCGGCGCTGGGATAGCGACCGTTGTCCAGCTTGAACAACTTCAATGCCTGCATCAGCGCCGCGATGTCCTGGCGCGCCGCCACCACGCGCGCCTGGTCGGGACGGTCCATCAACCGCGGCACGATCAACGCGGCAAGAATGCCGATGATCACTACCACCACCATGATCTCGATCAGGCTGAAACCCTGCTGCCGAGCCCTGCGACCATCCACCTGCCTTGCCATTGTTCCGCCCTCGTCATCCTGGAAGAGACCGCTGCGCCATGGTCAGCGGTGCATGTGTCAGTACGATAAACATCCGCCTGCTATTCGCTGCGCGCGTGCCTGTGCAGGCGCAACACGTGTAGCCGGGGCACATGCAGACTCGAACAGGTGCTGCGGCACGCTGGCCAGCGCATCGTCGATGCAACCGCGCAGCAACGGGTGCGCGCAGGCCTGCAGCAGGCGCACGCACTGCATCGGCGACCACGCGGTGCCATGGTCGAGGCCGATGAACATCCGGTAGGCCTGGTGGTAGCGCAGATCGTCGTACACGCGCTGCGCACTGTTGAGATCACGCACGACCACCAGCAGCGCCGCACGTTGCAGCAGCCGCACATCGCCTGCATCAAGCGGCAGCGCGTTCATGGCCGCTTCGGGCCAGGGCCGCAGCTGCAGATCGAGGGCGCGCCGCAACGCCGCCAGCGGATGCGCGCTGCTGTCCAGTGCCGCCCAGCGCGCCGCATCTGCCCAGGCGTCACTGGACAGTACCCAGACCCACGAGTGCCCATAGCGCTGCACGTTCACGGGCGTATGCCGTGCCTGTTCCAGCGACTGGCTCAGGTGACGATCCAGCTCCAGCATGCTGATCCTGCGACTGTCTGCCATCGGCGCCGCCCGTGCTCCGCGACGCGTGGTGCGTCGTACTCTGGAGAAGACGTCAGCAAGGCAGGTGAAGCGACAACGCGAATGCGTCTCTGTGCGCTGCGTGGCGCTTCATCAGCAACGTCATCGCAGCGTCATCTGCCTGCAGGCTTCGCGCTCCAGCCGCGGCGCTTCGCCCCCGCAACGGCGCGCCAGTATCGCCACATCGCTGCGTGCGGCGAACGTTGCCAGTGCATTGGACATATCCACGTCATCGCACCATGACGCCATCGCAACACGCAGCGCCGGCAGCTGCCAGCCGTCCATCACGCCATGGGTGCCGGCCACGAACCAGTGCCAAAGACGATGATGCTGTACCTGCTCGTGCAGTTGCACCAGATCGTCGATGCCGTGCATGCCCATCAGCAGCAGCACGCGCGCCATCGCCGCAGGCGGCAACGTGCCGGCCTCAGCGAGGGGCAGCACCTGCTGCTGCAGCCGTAGCAGCATCGCCAACGGGTGCGATTGCGGATCGAAGTCCAGCAGAACGGTCTGTTGCTGCCATTGCGCATCGGATACCACGCACACCCACGGCGATCCATAGCGATGCACCATCAAAGGCCGTCGCTGCGTGGTTTCCAGCAGCGCCGACAGGTTGCGGCGCAGATCCAGCACACCGATGGTCTCGTTGCGCATCCTTGGCGTCTCCTTGCTTGCAACAGCCCTGCGCGGCGCGCACGGCCAGCGTCTTCACCTAACCAAGGACGGCAATGCCACCCGGAAAGCGACGCAGATCCAGCGACATCGTCAGTCGCAGCTGCTCCAGCGCCGCGTCCGGATCATCGATGCGGAAGCGACCGCTGACCGGGGCCCGCGCCAACGCCGATTCGCCCAGCAGCACCTTGCCGCGGCGGTAGCGGTTGATTTCATCCACCACCTCGCGCAATGGAGCGCGACGGAACACCAGCATGCCCTCGGTCCAGGCGCTCACTTCCGAGGCCAGGGCTTCGGCCACCACGCCACTGAGGCGCTCGTCGTATTGGGTCTGCTGGCCCGCCTGCAGCTGCAGGCGGCCCTGCGGGTGCTCGATGCGGGCGCTGCCCTGCAGGCAGGTCACCCGTACCTGGCCGTGGGTGTTGCGGACGTCCAGGCGCACCGCACCTTCATCGGCAATCACGCAGCCCGGCCCCGCGAACAGGGCAAGGCGCAGGCCTGCCTGGGTTTCGATCGCGGCCTGGCCCTGCACCAGCTCGAAGCCTTCGCCCTGCGTGTCCGAACGACGGCGCAGGCTGCTCTGCGTATCCAGTTCGATCTTCAGCTGCGGCAAGGGCGCGATCTGCAGCCGCTCACCGGTGCCGGTGTGGAAATCGGCCGCCATCGCCGTCACCGAGGGCCACAGCCCCAGCGGCGGGCGGATCGCCGCCACCACCACCAGACTGGCCGGTGCGGCAATCGCGGCGCCCAGGAAGGCGCGCCGGCTCCAGCGCTGGGCCGGCGTCGGCGCGACCGGCTGGCGCGCAGCGGCGGGCAGCTGTTCGCCGGCCAGGCGTACCTGCTCCCATTGCCGGCGCGCACGGCCGAATGCTTCGCGATGACGCGGATCAGCCTCGCACCACTCACGGAACCTGCGCCCATCGGCAGCGGTGGCCTCGCCCGAGGTCAGCCGCACCACCCACGCGTGGGCCTGACGCTCGACGGCATCCAGCGGGCGTTGCGGGCGATCGTCAGGATCCATGGGGGCTCATGCCGGACCCGCACGCTGCGGGGTTCTGCTCGGCGTCAAAGTGTAGACGGATGCCGCCGCTCAGAACCGCACCTGACGCCCCTGCCCGCTGCGCTCGGCCAGGTAATCCTGGGCCGCCTTCAACTCACGCTGCACCAGCCGCAGCGACACGCCCAGCTGGTCGGCGACGTCGCGCTGCTGCAGGCCATCGACGCGGATCGCCAGCAGGATGCGGCGTCGGCGCTCGGGCATGCGCTGCAGCAGGCCGACCATGTCTTCCAGCGCGAAATCCAGTTCGGCCGCCTGCGCCGGGCCCGGTGCCGGGTCGGCCATCTCCATCAGCGTATCCACCTCTTCCAGGCTCAGCAGGCGGTGGTCGGCACGCTGGCGGTCGATCACCGTGTTCATCGCCATGCGCAACAGGTAGGCCGCGGGGTTCTGCACGGCATCCAGGCGGTCACGGCGCGCACTCAGGCGCATCCAGGTGTCCTGCAGCGCATCGCCGGCCAGCTCCTCCGAGCCCAGCTTGCGCACCAGCCGGCGCTTCAGCTCGTCGTAGGCCCCCAGAAGGTGGTCCATCAGGTCAACTGCCCCAGCCGTACCGTTGCTCATGTTCGAATCCTTGAAGTCATGGAAGGGGCGCGCGCCGGCCACAGTCGTGGTCGGCGCCGGAAGGACGGATCTGCAGGGTTACCGGCTGCGGCAGCGCAGCGGCATCGCGCGCCAGCACCAGGCCCTGCAGCGCCTGCAGCAGGCGCGCATCGCGGCGGGCACTGCCACTGCCGGACAGCAGCTCGGGCTCGCTCACTTGGCCCGCACCGTCGATGCGGAAGCGCAAGGTCGCGGCATAGCGGCCGGGCGCAAGATCGGGGTCGTCACAGAACGCCGCACGCAGCCGCTGCTGCAGGCCGCCGTAGCGACGCCGACGCTCGGCATCCGGGAGCTCGGCGCCAATACCGGGTTCGGCTGCCGCGGGCGTGCCCCGGCGCAGCACCACACGCTGCTCGCCGATCACCTCGGCCTCGATACCGGAATCCTGCAGCAGCATCTGCAAGGCAGGCAGCGGCGCAAGGCTGGCGCGCAGCGCATGGCTGCTACGGCCGGCGGCAAGATCGCCCGGGTACATCACCGACCACCCGCTGATGACGCTGAAGCGCTCGACCGCCTGCTCCAGCGGCTGCGCAGGGATGTCGTAGGCATGAACACCGTCCTGCGCCACAGCGGCAAAGGACAGCAGCAGCCATGCGGCGATGGCCACCTTCCAAGTTCTGACCGCATGGTGTCCATTCAGCCCCCTGACGTAGAACACATGACCCTCGGCAGCGACAGCAGCTGCAGTGGACGCGCGCCACAACCGGAGACCCGGCCCGCGCGACCAGCAAGCAGGCTCAAACCGTACCGGGGCCAGATGTCATTGCGATGACCGCTGCCTACGCCCGGCGTTGAGCCAGGCTCCGTGAACCCAGTCACGCATCAGGAATCAATGAATCGAACAGACATGTCCATCTGCTCCCGGGGTCAGAGCCCGTTGCACAGCAACGGGATCCGACCCCGACAGGTCGCGGGGAACTGTCAGGCGCGGGGCGGTGTGGGCAGGCAGGACCGTTGGCGCCATGGATGGCGCCATCGAGCCCCCATGGATGGGTCTACGGCGTGTCCTGCCTGGCCACACCGCCCCGCCGCCCTGGGAACATCGCCGTTGCGGTTGCTGTTGCTCCTGAGGTTGCCGGCCAGCGGCCGGCACTACCGCGGGTGCCGGGTGCAACCCGGCCGGAACCACCCATCCTCAAAGCGGCAGCTGGGTGGTCTGCTTGATCCGCTGCATCGGGATCTCGGTCTTGGTGTTCTGCACCCCGGCAATCCGGTTCAGGTGCTGCATCTGGAACTGCCGGTAAGCATCCAGGTCCGCCACCGCCACCCGCAGCAGGAAATCGCAGTCACCGGCCATCAGATGGCATTCAAGCACTTCCGGGAAAGACTTGATGCTGTTGATGAAGTGATTGGTGGTGTCCTCGTCCTGCCCGCGCAGCCACACCCGTACGAACACCGTGAAGCCACGCCCCACCTTGGCCTCATTCAGCAGGGCAACGTAGCGGTCGATGTAGCCGCCCTCCTCCAGCAGCCGCACCCGCCGCAGGCAGGCAGAGGGCGAAAGGCCCACCAGCCGGGCCAGCTCCAGGTTCTGCAGCCGTCCGTCACGCTGCAGGGCATCGAGGATGCGGCGATCGAGGTTGTCGAGCTGATACTGCATGGGATTTCACCGTTGGCGACCTTGGCCGCATGGAATCTCAATATTCCCGAATTGAATGGCATCAACGCAACCCGATTTCGCGATCGGACCGCTAGCATGGGCCACCCCCACATCGTTGTGCCG
>NZ_JASJSQ010000051.1:0-33742 GCF_030236855.1 Stenotrophomonas maltophilia group sp. Smal13 | reverse complement strand
GCTGCCAAGCCTACAAGGACGTACTTGCGGCGTCCCCGCACTCCGACACCGCCCCACCACCCCACAGGAAACCCGCCGTTGCTGTTGCTGTTGCTGTTGCTCCAGCTTCCAGCAGGTGCAGGGCTGCAAGCCCTGCCGAACACCATCCTTACCTCAAACGCAGCAGCAGGCTGCCACCCGCGCACACCACCGCCAGCCAGGCCACGCCGTTCCAACCCCACTGCGCCAGCGCCAGGCTGCCCAGCGCACCACCGGCGGCCATGCCGATGAACATGCCCGTGAACAGCAACGCATTGAGCCGGCTGCGTGCCGGCGGCACCAGTCCGTAGACCAACGTCTGGTGCGCCACCAGCGCCGACTGGAAGCCGAAGTCGAACAGCAGCGCGCTCACCACCAGCAGCGGTAGCAGCGCAGCGGCCGGCAGCCACGACTCGGTCAACAGCAGGCCAAAGCCCAGCAGCGCCACCGCGATCGCCAGCCGCGCCACGGCGTGGCAACCCAAGCGATCGGCGAATCGACCCGCAAACGGCGCGGCCAATGCGCCGGCCGCACCGGCAATGCCGAATGCACCCGCTGCGGCACTACCCAGCCCCAACCGTGCATGCAGCATCAGCGCGAGGGTTGACCAGAACGCGCTGAAGCCCACCGCCAGCAGCGACTGGCTGGCCACCGCACGGCGCAGCTGTGGCTGCTCCCGCCACAACGCCAGCAACGAACCCAACAACGCCGGATAGCGCAGTGTGCTGGTCGGTGCGAAGCGCGGCAGCGCACGCGCCATCACCGCTCCCATCGCCGCCACTGATACCGCGGCCAGCACGAACTGCGTGCGCCAACCCCACGCTTCGGCCACTACGCCACTGACCACCCGTGACAACAGGATTCCGAGCAGCAGGCCGGTCATCACCCGGCCGACGATCTGGCCGCGCTGCACATCCGGCGCCAGCACCGCTGCAGCCGGCACGATGTCCTGCGCCAGCGTGGCCATCAGCCCGACCAGCAGGCTGGCCATCAGCAGGCCCGGCAGGTGGCCAGCCATCGCAGCAGCGCCCAACGCCAACGCCAGCAACGCGGACTTCCACAGGATCAGGTTGCGGCGGTCGAACCGGTCGCCCAACGGCGCCAGCAGCAGAATGCCAAGCGCATATCCCAGCTGGGTCAAGGTCGGTACCAGGCCGGCGGCGCGCTCGCCGGCGCCGAGATCCTGGGCGATCAGGCCCAGCATCGGCTGGCTGTAGTAAAGCGAGGCAACCGAGAAGCCGGCGCCGGCTGCCATCGCCATCACCAGCGGGGTGGAGAGTGCGGTCGTGGGTGCCGCAGCGACGGACAGCGAGGGGGTAGACATGGGAGAGTCCGGTGGGGGAAGTGGGCGTATCCTGCCGGTATTCGCGAGGCGTCTGTAGTAGGCTTCCGCACATACACTTCATACGTAAAGCGCATGAATGACCTCGCCACCGGCGCCGATCGTCTGGATTTGCTGCGCACCTTCCTGCGCATCGTCGATGCCGGCAGCCTGTCTGCTGCGGCCGTGCAGCTGGGCACCACCCAGCCGACGGTCAGCCGCCGCCTTCAGGCCCTGGAGCGGCAGTTAGGCCTGCGCCTTCTGCAGCGCTCCACCCACGGCCTGCAGCTGACCGAGGATGGCCTGCGTTGCCAGCGCCATGCGCAACGCGTGGTCGACGAATGGGAGTCGCTACAGGCCGAACTGCACGGCGAACCGGAAACGCTGCGTGGACGCCTGCGGGTGATGGTGCCGCACGCCTTCGGCCAGGCGCAGCTGCTGCCGACCATGCTCGCGTTCCTTGCCCAGCACCCGCAGCTGAGCCTGGAGTGGATCCTTGAAGATCGTCGCCCGGATTTCATCGCAGAAGGCATCGACTGCGCGGTGCGGGTGGGTCCGGTCGACGAACCGCGCATGGTCGCACTGCCGCTCGCCGAAGTGCCGCGCATCGTCGTGGCAGCGCCCTCGCTGGTGCAGGCCACCGCGATCAGCACACCAGAACAGGCGCAGACACTGCCGTGGATCTCGCTGGTCACCTACTACCGCGAACGCCTGCTGCTGCATGACGCACAGGGCCGCGCGCATACGCTGTCGATCAGCCCGCGCCTGCTCAGCGACAACCTGTTCGTGGTGCAGCAGGCCGCATGTGCGGGGCTGGGCGCAGCGGTGGTCTCGGCCTGGCTGGTGGCCGACGATCTCGCACAAGGGCGGCTGGTGCAGCTGCTGCCGGACTGGCAGGCGCCGGCACTGCCGGTACACGTGGTGTTTCCCGCCGCGCGCCAGCAGCCGCCGCGGCTGCGCGCCTTCATCGATGCGATGAAGGCCGCACTGCCGCAATTGCATGGAATGCGGCCGGCGCCGCGTTAGGTCATCGGCCGCATCATCCACGCATGGCGTGGATCTACTGATGGTACGGGTAGATCCACGCCATGCGTGGATTCTGCCCGCCCCGCAATCAGTTGGCCTTGGCCGCCTCGGCATTCCACGCTGCGACCCTGGCCTTGGTGTCGGCCAGCATCTTGTCCAGCGCGGCGCGGTCATACACGTTGCCGCGCAGGATCACGCTGTCGATCTTTTCGGTGGCAGCAATGTCCTGCAGTGGGTTGGCGGTCAGCAGTACCAGATCGGCGGCCTTGCCCTGTGCGACACCACCGTAGCGGTCCATCTGGCCGAACCAGGCCGGGCCGGAACGGGTTGCGGCCGACAGCGCCTGCGGTGCGCTCAGGCCTTCCTTCACGAACAGCTGCAATTCCTGGTGCAGGGCGATGCCCGGGAAGTTGAACGAGTTGAGGAAGCCCGCATCGGTGCCCGCAATGATCGTCACACCGGCTTCCTGCAGCATCGGCAGCACCGCGGCCACCTGGTGGTACTGCGCGTGGCGCGCTTCGATCTGTGCCGGCGTGGCCTTCGCCGCGCGGTCCACGCGCCACTGGTAGGTCGCGCGCAGGCCCGGGCCGATGTAGGCCAGGTACGGATCGTTGGCGTGGTCATCCTGGTCAAGGAAATCGAGGATGCGGCCACCGTTGAGGGTCGGGGTCACGAACACGCCGCGCTTGGCGAAATCGCGGTAGGCGTGCATCGCCGTATCACGATCGAAGCTGGCGTCGAGGCGGCGGTTGGCTTCGGCGCGGTCGATGCGACCGGCACCGAAGTCGGCGGCGATCTGCGCTTCGTCCTTGCTGCCGGCCTTGAATGCATAATCCAGATGCTCGATCGAGGCCAGGCCTGCATCGACCGCCTGTTCCACGGTCAGCGCCATCGGAATGTGACCCGAGGCCTTGAACCCGGCCTTGCGCGCAGCACTGGCCGAGTACAGGAACAGCTCCGGCTTCAGCGTGCTGTCGGTGATCTTCACGAAATCAACCTTGTCGTGCTGCAGGCGGGCGATCGCCTTGTCGGCGTCGGCCTCGCTTCCCACTTCGATCGTACCCTTCCAGACCGGCTTGATGCCTTCGATCTTCGCGCCCGAACTGAGCAGGCGCGGACCAAACAGCGTGCCCTTGGCGATCTCGCCGCGCCACTGCAGCACCTGCTCGGGCAGGTCACCGGAACAGTCGCGCACGGTGGTGATGCCGTGCGCGATATATAGCGGCAGCAGCGCCTTGTTCTCTTCGATCAGCGCCGGGCCACCACCGAAGTGCACGTGCATGTCCCACAGCCCCGGAATCAGGTACTTGCCCTTGGCATCGATCTGGCGGGCCGCGCTCCACTGGCTGCGCAGCTGCGCGTCCGGGCCGACGGCGACGATGTCCTCGCCACGGATCACCACGCTCTGCCCGGCCAAGGTGCTGGCGTGCTCGACATCGACCACGGTGGCATTGCGGATCAGCAGGTCGGCGCGCTCGGCAGCAGACGCCGACAGCGGCGCCACCGCAAGGAGGATGGCAAGGGACAACGGACGGGAACGGAACATGGACAGCATCCTGATGGGCACGCCCAGCGTGCGGGTGGAAGGGGTTTGCATTCAGCGCACCGCGCCGTGCTGGCGCAGCAGGGTTTCAATTCCGGTATAGCCGCGCTGGCGCGCGTGGGCCAGCGGCGTTACGCCGTCGCCGTCGGCCAGCTCAGGGTCGGCACCTGCCTCCAGCAGCAGCTGCACGATCTGTACATGGCGCGCACCACCGTCACCCAGCAGGATTGCTTCCAGCAGCGCGGTCCAGTGCAGGCGGTTGACATGGTCCACCTCAACACCGGCACGCAGCAGCGTGCGCACAGTGGCGACGTGGCCGCGCTCGGCGGCGGGAATCAATGCGGTGCCGCCATAGCGGTTGGTGCTGCGCAGATCGGCGCCATGCGCCAGGGTCATCGCCAGGATCTCGTCCAGGCCACGCGCGCCGGCGTACAGGTAGGCGCTGTCCTGCATGGCGTCCTTGGCATTGACGTCGGCGCCGGCTTCGATCAGTTCACGCGCGGCGTCTACATTGTTGCCATGCGTGGCCAGCAGCAGCGCGGTGCGGCCCTGGCCATCGCGCGCCTCCAGCGTGGCGCCATCCTCGATCGCCTGTCGCAGCGCATCGGCATCGCCACGGCTGGCAGCATCGCGCAGGCGGCCATCGACGTCGGCTTTGGACGTTGCGGTGCAGGCCGGGGAGACCATGGCCAGCAGGAACAACAGCAGCACGCGCGCGAACGGCGCAGGCCAGCCAGGGGAACGATGGACGCGCATGACGGTGTCTCCTCATGACCGTCGCCACGGAACGCCGTGCGACGGTAGCAACAGCCGGGCATTGCCGGCCCCTGCCCTGCATGGTAGAAGTCGGCATTGGTATCCAGAAGTGAAATGTTCAAATGCAAGACAGTGCCAAATCGAATAGAACCCTGTTCGAACTGGACCTGCTGCGGGCGCTGGTGATGGTGGCCGACTGCGGCAGCTTCACCACGGCGGCCACGCGCCTGCATTCGACCCAGTCCACGGTCAGCCAGAAGGTGCGCCGGCTGGAGGAACTGGCCGGGCATCGCCTGCTCGAACGCGGCCACCGCGACGTACACCCCACCGATGCCGGCCACACCCTGCTCGGCTACGCGCGGCGCATGCTCGACCTGAACGAGGAAATGGCACAGGCGCTGGCCGGCGCCACCGTGGAAACCGCGGTGCGCATCGGTGTGCCCGAGGACTTCGTCAACGCGCAGACCACACGCATGCTGGCCGCTTTCAGCCGTCGCCACCCGCAGGTGAAGCTGGAGATCAGCAGCGGCCTCAGCCGTGACCTCGCGCAGGGCTTCGACCACGGCGAGCTGGACCTGGTGCTGGTCAAGCAACGCCGCAACAGCCGCCAGGCGGTGCATTGCCGGCGCGAGCCGATGCACTGGATCGACAGCCTGCGCAGCAGCTGCCTGCAGCAGGACCCGCTGCCGCTGGTCACCTTCCCGCCACGCGGGCTGTACCGCGACGAGATGATCCACGCCGTGGAGGCGCTGGGCCTGCGCTGGCGCATCGCCTTCACCAGTTCGTCGCTGAGTGGCATCCAGGGTGCGGTGGCCGATGGCATCGGCATCAGCCTGCTGCCGCGCCGCGCGGTCACCCGCGAACACCGCATCATCGATGGCGAGCGCGAGCTGCCGGTGATCGACAACTACGAGATCGGCCTGCTGCATCGCTCCGATGCCGATGATGCCGTGCGAGCGCTGGCCAGCGAACTGTGGCGCCAGGTGCAGCGCGAACCGGACTGAGCACGGTAGATCCACGCCATGCGTGGATGCCTTTCGCGCATCAAGCATCGAAACTTGGCCAATCCGGCCGCACGGCGGGCAACATCGCCTCGTAGAGTGCCCGTTGTTTCCGTGCCCCACGGCGCCTCGCCATGTCCGACGAAATCCCTACCCGCTTCGATCCCCTGCCCGCTGCCCTGCAGACGCATCTGCAGCACCAGCGCTCGCTGATCGCCGCGCGCGTGGCCGCCGGCTTTCCCACCCTGCCGGTGCAGTGGCCGTTGGCGGCCACCACGTTGCAGCGCGTGGTCGATGCCGAGCTGATCGACCGTGATGACGGCGATGGCTGGGAAGCGCTGGGCGTGGCGTTCGGTGACACCCTGGCCCAGCGCGTGCCGGGCCTGGCCTGGATGCAGGTCACCGATGCCTGGGGCATCGACGCGGTGCTGCGCTATGCCGACAGCAGCCTGCAGATCGGCGCCAGCACGCTGCTGCTCAAGCGCATCGAGCAGGGCGAGCTCATCGACATCGCCCATCTGCTGGCGTGGCTTGAGGAATTTGTCGCCACCCGCGCCGACGATTACGCCTGATTGGTAGATCCACGCCATGCGTGGATGATTGAGACCACGCGATGGTGCCATCCACGCCATGACGTGGATCTACAGCCAGCGGCCGTCGACCACCACGCGGCGCTCCACCGGCACTCCGGCCACGGCGGCCGGGCCGTGGTCGGCACGCACGGCCACGAACGTCGCCGGCCAGCCTTCGGCAATGCCATGCTGCGGCAGGCCGATCACCTGCGCGGCGTGGGTCGTGACCATGTCCAGCGCCAGCATCAGGTCGGCGTCGATGTAGAACCCGGAACGGTAGCCCAGCAACATCGCGCGCTGCAGCAGGTCGCCATTGCCATACGGCCACCAGCAGTCGCGGATGTTGTCATTGCCTGCGAACACGCGCACACCGGCATCATGCAGCGCGCGCAGCGGCGGGAACGGATGATCGCCCGGAGCGTTGCTCATGATCGCCACACCCGCCGTGGCCAGTGCTTCGCCCACCTGCAGCGCGCGCGCCAGCGGCACTTCGCCCAGCGAATAGGCATGGCTGACCGCAACCCGCCCCTGCAGGCCGGCGGCCCGCGTCCGCGCCGCGATGCGCAGCAGCTGGGCCAGGCCGGTTTCGCCGGGCTCGTGCAGATGGATGTCCAGCTGCACGCCGTAACGCTCGGCCAGGCCGAACAGCAGCGCCAGCTGGCCTTCGGCATCACCATCGAGCGTGGTCGGGTCGATGCCGCCGAGCACCTCCACGCCCGCGGCAAGCGCCTGCTCCAGTACGGCGGCGGTGCCGGGACAGGACATCACCCCGGCCTGCGGAAACGCCACCAGCTGGATCCGCATGATGTCGGCGCAGCGCAGTGCCGCCTCGCGCACCGCTTCGAGATGGCCGAGACCGGTGCTGCCGTCGATATCGACATGGCAGCGCATCGCCACCGTACCGAAAGCACTGCATTGGCGGATCAGCGCCTCGGCACGGTCCACCATCGGTGCCGCACCCGCCACCGCCGCCTTCTCCACCGCCAGCCGCTCACGCAGGCTGTTCACCGGCTGGTGCGGGTGCCAACGGTCGCCGACGAAACTCTTGTCCAGGTGGATATGGCCGTCGACCAGCCCGGGCAGCACCGCGAAGCCCTTCAGATCGACGCATTCCGCCCCTTCAGCCGGCGCCGCCTCGCCATTGAGCCCGCTGATGCGGCCATCACGGATATGGAAATGCAGTGGCGCGCCGTCGCGGTCGACACCACCGTGGATGAACTGCAGGGTCATCGGGAATTCCCGGAAAGCCAAGACTGGCGCCATCCTGCGCCTCGATAGTGCCATCGGCCAACGAAATATCTGGATGGCACGCATTCACCAGAACGATGATTCCCCCTGCGACAACCGGTTGCAGCCACGCCGTGCACACCCCTGAACGGGTAACATGGGCGCCTGTTTCCGCTGTGATGCCACATGGGCCCGTCCGACCGCCACGATCGTCTCCGCCGCTGGCAGGCCGCGTCCCTGCTTGCCGCCGCTCCGATCGCCAGCCTGTCCGCCACTGATGCTGCGGCCGCCGCGCCGCTGCAGTCGCCGCCGGGCCAGCAGCGCATCGCCCCGGCTGCGCTGGTCGAGCGCCTGCACCAGCGCGTGCTGTCCGGGCAGAGCGCCACCGCCACGCTGGAACACTGGTGCGCCGAGCACGGCCTGGCCGAACAGGCGCGGGTGCGCGCCGTGCGCATACACGGCCAGGACAAGCCGGCCCCCGCTGACGTGCTGCAGGCGCTGGGCGTGAAGCCGGGTACCGACCTGCGCTATCGCCGCGTGCAGCTGGTCTGCGGCAGCCGCGTGCTGTCCGAGGCCGACAACTGGTACCTGCCTGGTCACCTCAGCCCGGCCATGAACCAGGTGCTGGACAGCACCGACGAACCGTTCGGTCGCGTGGTCGGCCCGCTGGGCTTCCAGCGCCAGACCCTGGCTGACCAGACGTTCTGGCCGCCGCGGGGCGAAGGCGATCACGGCGTGATCCTGGAAGTGCGTGCCCTGCTGCGCGACCGCCAGCAGCAGCCTTTCAGCTACGTCATCGAGTCGTACCTGCAGCAGGCGCTTCCGTAACGCGCCGCGGCGCCGGGCATCCGCCGGCTACGGGCCCGTGATGGCGTTGGCTGCAGGATCCACCGAGAACACGAAGCGCCCACCACGCTGGTCCCTGCCCCATGTCATCGGCGCCGTGGTCAGACTGTAGACCGGGGCCGCCTTGTCCGTGCCGATCGCCTCGGACCAGGCACTGAAATCCTCATCGGTACGGCTTCGGATCTCGCCAACACACAGGCTGTAGCCACAGGCGAAAGACACCAGCGTGCCGTCGCTGCCGATGAGCCGGGTCGCGGCCGTCCTGTAGAGCCGGGTCAGGTCCTGCACTTCCGGGTGGCCAGCCGCATCGCGCTCGAACTGGCTGATCGCCTGCGCGAAAGCCTTGTCGGAACCCAGCAGCGCCTCGCTCTTCTGCACGGACACCGCACCCTCGCTCAGCAGCATGCGCTCGCCCTCGAGGAAGTGCCCCTCCGGTTGCCCGAGCCCAGCGGCAGCCGTCGTGGCACTCGATGCCGTTGCCGCGCGCGATGGCCCAGCGTGCTCCGCTGGCTGCGCGTGAGACTGCGCAGGCGCGGCATTGGCCACCTCCGCGGCATCCTCCACGCTGGCCGCCTGCCTGCCACTGCAACCTGCAATGGCCACCACTGCAATCACACTCCCCACCCTGACATCCATGCGCATCCTCCTCCGGGTAGCGCCACAGCATGCCACGCGCGCAGCGGCAACACGGGTGCACTGCACAAAGAAAAGCCCAGCAATGCTGGGCCTTTCGTTCGCCTGCGGAATCAGCGGAACCGGTAGTCCAGTTGCACCCAGTACTGGCGGCCATATGGGTCGTAGTTGCCAACCGGATAGAACGGCCAGCCGCCTCCGTTTTTGTCCGCCGGCGGGCGGCTGTCACGCAGGTTGTTGACGATCACACCCACCGACAGGTTCTCGCCGAACTGGCGGAACACGCTGGCGTTGTAGGTCATGTACGGCGCGATGCGGCCACTGCCATCGGTCTTCGGCAGCGAGCCGAAGCGGTTGCCGTACAGCGTGGTGGTCCAGTCACCCTGGTTCCAGGTGATGCTGCCGTTGGCCTTGCTGCGCCACTGGTAGTCATCCAGCGAATTGCGGATGTCACGCTCCGGATCATCGGAGAACTGTCGGTATTTGTGCTCCAGCACCACGGTGTAGGCCAGGCGCGTGGTGAAGCGGCCATAGCGGCCGGCATCGAAACGCCAGTTGCCCTTCAGGTCCAGGCCGCGAACCGATTCGGAGGCCGCGTTGATCGGATTGATCAGCACGCGGGTCACCTGGTCCGGCTGCACGGTGGCATTGGATGGATTGCGGATCACCCGCGACAGCGCGTCCTGGCACAGCGGCGAACCGATATCGCGCGCTTCGCCGCCCAGCGTCCGGCCCAGGCGGCAATCGGCCTCATCACGCAGGATGCGGCTGGTATCGAGGCTGGTCACTTCGTTGTCGATGCGGATGTCGTAGTAGTCAGCGCTGAAATCCAGGCCGGACAGCGGCGACCAGACCACGCCGAAACCATACGACTTGGCCGATTCCGGCTGCAGCTGCGCATTGGCGCGGTTGCTGTAATCAATCGACAGGCCGTTGTAATCGCAGTTGTCGTACGACTGGCCCGCAGTGCGGCAGCGCCAGTAATCGGTCATGCCCGGATTGTAGCCGCGGGTTTCGGTGGCAAACACGTAGTTCATGTCCGGCGCACGGAAGCTGGTCGCCGCCGTACCACGGATCAGCAGGCTCTCGATCGGACGGAACTCGACGCCGAAACTCCAGGTGGCCTTGCCGATGTGCTCGCCACCGGCACGGTACTGGTCATAACGACCGGCCAGGGTGGTGGTCAGCGACTGCAGCAGCGGCAATTGCAGCTCCACACCTGCAGCGTAGCGGTCACGCTCGCCACCGGCGCCGACGCCTGCACTGGTGTTCCAGAACTCGCCGCTGCCCAGGCGCGGGTCCGGTCGGTTGCGATAGCCCTGGCTGCCGGCCTCGACCACCGCTGCCAACGCCGCATCGCCCCCAGGCAGCGCGAACAGGCGGCCATTGACGCTGGCGCTGAAGGTCTGCAGCCATGCCGCGTTACGGCTTTCCTGGTAGTCGGACAGCCCCTCGTACTCGTTCGGGGTCAACGGCTGGAACAGGCGCGCCGGATCCGGCGCATAGACCTCAACGCCGTTGCGCACACCCAGCTTGGGGCCGAGCAGGTATTCGTTGATGCCGGCCAGCAGTACCGGGCGGCGGGTGCGGTTCTCGTATCGCGAGCGGCTGTAGACCGCCTCATAGTCCCAGCCGCTGTCGCCGATCTGGCCACGTGCGCCGACGTTGAACGACCACGAGTTTTCCAGGAAGCGGTTGGCATTGCGCGGCAGCCCGCCGATTTCCTCCGGCGCGAAGCGGCGGTACCAGCTTTCCAGGTTGCCGGTGGTCTGGTTGTAGAAGTAGTTGCGGGCCGAGGTCCAGGTCGGCGCACGCGTGTTGTTGTAGATCCGCGCGCTGCCCACGGCGACATCGGCAAACAGGTCAGTGGTCTCGTTGACGTGGAAGGTCAGCAGGCCATAGCCATTGAGGTTGCGCTTCTGGGTCTGCACGGTCCAGTAGCTGGCGGCGGCCTCGTTGCTGCCGCAGTACCAGCCCTGGCGAGGGTTGAAGGCGCGGAACACGCTGCCGCCATAGATGTCAGACGCCCCGTCGCAGCCAGTGACGCCCGGATCGATGTTGCGGCCGGTGGCGGCATTGCGGCGATAGGCGATCGCGGTCGCCTGCGGTGCCTTGCCGGCCGGATCATCGTCCAGCGAATCCATGAAATCGCGCTGGCGCGCGTGGATCGCCTTGCGCACATCGAACTCGAAGCCGAACAGCGCATCCCAACGCTCGCCGGAACTACCACCGACCACCTGCGCGCGCTGGTTGTCGCCGCCGCCCTGCTGGGTGCCACCGGCGCGCACGTTCACATCCACGCCCTCAAAGCGGTCCTTGAGGATGATGTTGACCACGCCGGCGATCGCATCGGAGCCGTATACCGCAGACGCACCTGCCGCCAGGACCTCGATGCGCTCGATCAGCGCACTGGGAATGTTGGCCAGGTTGACCACGTTCACCGACCCTTCGTAGGCCAGCGGGTAGTCGGCCTGGCGGCGGCCGTTGACCAGCACCAGCGTGCGATTCGGGCCCAGCCCGCGCAGGTTGATGGTGTTGGCGGCCGGGGTGAAGGTGTTGCCGAAGTCCTCGCCCTGTACGTTGCCGGTGTTCTCGGTCAGCGCGCTCAGTGCGTCGAAGGCATTGCGGTAGCCCTGCGCATCGATCTGCTCGCGGCTGATCACCGTCACCGGCGACGGGCCCTCGACACTGGCGCGTGGAATGCGCGAGCCGGTGACCTTCACTTCCTGCAATGTGGTGGGTGCGCTTTCCTGCGCGAAGGCCGGCATCGAGACCAGCATCAGGGACGACAGTGCGAGCACCAGCGGACGCGGGCGCAGCGCCTTGTGGGAGGCGGACATGGGCTTCCTGGGGAGTTGGGCGGGTGGTGGTACGGGGGCAGCGGCCTGTACGGCGCATAACGATCCCGTAACGAAAGTGTCCTGAATGGGGGGTTTCAACGGAAATGACCAGGCCTGATGGCCTTATGCCTGAACCGAATCAGACCCGCAGTGCCATACACCACACTTTTGCAATGTTTTGAATGGTGCAGGGCTGCAGGCACGGCCATCGTGCCGGGGATGATGACCCCGTACCCCACTTCCCTCCTTCCCCCATTGCGCCCGGTGCTGCGCCGTCACCTGCTGCAGCTGCAGGCCGCACCGGTCACCCTGCGCCCTTTCCAGCGTGCCGACCTGCCGCGCTGGCGCCTGTTCGATGACCGCCGCCGGCGCGGCCGCCGCGATCCGTCCGTCATCGATGAGGAAGCGCGCTTCCTCGCCCACATGCATCGCTCACGCCTGGAACAGGACAACGACCAGCTGCTGCTGGGGGTGTTCGATGACGAGCACGGCAACGTACTGGACCAGCTGCACGTACGGCTGCAATCACTACACGCGCGCAGCGCCGAACTGCTGTCGCTGCAGCATTGGCACCCGCATGCCGACGCGGCGCTGCAGGCGCTGTGCCCGTTCCTGTTCGAGGACGTCGGCCTGCATCGCCTGTTCGTGATGCTGCCACCGGACTGCAGTGATCCGTTCGCCACCGCGCTGCAGGCCTTCGGCTTCGAGCAGGAAGGCCTGCTGCGCGACCATCATCTGGATCTGGATGGCTGGCAGGATCGCCAGCTGCTGGCGCTGACCGCACCCATGTGGCGGAGCAAGCACAGGATGCTGGACTAGCGCACCCGCTCCAGCGCGTTGCCGGCACCGGTCAGCACCGAGCAGGCGTGGTCCTGCAGCTCTTCGGCGCTGGCCTCGTTGCCGGTGCCCGCGTCCACACGGGTGGCCAGCAGGATGAAGCCCGGGACGCCCTGCACGGCGTCCCGGCCCGCCACAACCAGGCTCCACTGGCCGACGTCGTCCACGCCTGCGAGGTCGTAGGCCAGCAGATTGAGCGGATTGGCGGTCAGTTCTGCGCCCGGCAGCAGGCGTGCCTGGTACTGATGGCCGCGCAGCAGCACCGGCAGCGGTGTCCACTGGCTGCCCAGAGCGGCAGCATGCGTGTCCAGCGCCTGCAGCACGTCGGCACGCAGGCAATCCACGTGAATATGCAGCTGGTGCTGCGAGCGGCCATGCGGTGAATTCAGCGCCAGGCTGGCGACGTTGCGCGGCAGCGGTTGGCCCAGCGCCCGTTCGGTGTGGGTGCGGGCCAGCCAGGCCGCGCCGAAGTAGTTGGGTGCACCACGCTGGTACAGGCTGCGGCTCTCGATGCCGCTGACCTTGTCCAGCGGCATCAGCAGGAACTGGTAGTCGCCGTGCGCGTCCTTGACCAGCACATCGCGGCGGTCTGCTGCCGTCTCCACCCGCAGGCAATCGCCACGCGGGCCTTCGGCGCCCTGGCAGTCACGTTCAATCAATCGCCACAATGCATCGGAATGGGCCGGAGGCGGAGGCGCGCTGGCACAGGCAGACAACAGCAGCAGGGACGACAGCAGGAAGGGGCGCAAGGACACGGCACGACTCACGGAGCAGGCACGGCAGACAGCGCCGCGCTGCATTCTAGCCAGTGCAACGCTGCAATCAGTAGGTGCCGAACGGCACTTCAACCACGATCGGGGCGGCACCCTCGCCGGCCTGCAGGCTGTAGCGGTCCAGCGCGCCATCGTCATCGGCGTGCGGCTGGCGCTGGAAATGCAGCGGGTAGCGGCTGTCCCCCAGGCGCACGGCACTGCCGTCGGCCTCCAGCGCGGCACCTTCCGGAATCAGCAGACCGCCCAGGTCGCTGTAGGCGCCAGGTACATCGGCGAAGCTGTAGTCGGCCAGCTCGTCCACCCGCTGCATCGCATAGACGTGCGGCACATAGGGTCGTGCAGGGCTACGGCCATTGCTCAGGTCCGTCACCCAGGCCTGCGGCAGGTGGTACTCCCCGCGCAGCGCAGCGACGCCCAGCGAGGGGCTGGCCACCTGCAGGCAGCACACCGCCCGCTTGCCCTCGCGGTCGAGGATGGCGAAACGGTCGCCGCGGGTGGCCGCCTGCGGCAGCATGGCGAAGGCCAGGTTACGCTGCGCCGGCGCGTAGCCGGATTCGGTCTGCAGGTTGCGCCAGGCGCCGAATACCGGGGATTGGACCTGCTCGGATTCCGGATCGGCAGCGGAGGCGGCAAACGCCACGCCCAGCAACGACAACATCAGGGCCGTCATTGTCTTGTCCTTGCCGCGGAAACTGCCTGCCGTCATACCGTATCCAACACCTGCGCCGGAAAGGCCCGGCCTGCCCGCTGGCGTACTGCCAGCTATTCCTCCCACTATGCAATGACCACGCTGTGCCGGCAATGACCGGGGCGCTGACGCCTTTCGCACGCTCGGTGCTATCGTTCCCGCCATCGTCCCCTGCGCAGGAGCGCTCACATGTCTCCATTCCGTCTGTCCCTGTTGCTGCCGGCCTCCGCCCTGCTGCTGTCGGCCTGCGTCAGCACCCCTGGCCCGGAAGTCAAAGGCAGTGGCCGCTGCGACGCCAGCCAGCTGGGCTGGGCGATCGGCCAGCCGGCCAACGAGCCCAACATCCGTCGCCTGTCCCGCGAGAGCGGTGCCGGCCTGGTCAACCCGATCGGCCCCAGCACCATCACCACCAAGGACATCCGCCCGGACCGCCTGCGCGTGTTCGTGGACAAGGACAACATCATCACGTCCACCCGCTGCGAGTAAGCGCGGCAGCGGGCTTTTGTAGGGTCGAGCCATGCTCGACTGGCTTTTCGCGCGGCGCATCCGAAGACCAGTCGAGCGTAGGCCCGGCTCTACAAGGTTCAGGGTTCGGTATACCCCGCACAATCCGGCAGCGCCTGGTCGGGGTGGAATACCCCATCGCTGAAGCGGAACAGCCGCGTGTAGGTGCACGCCGGGTCCTGCTCGGTGCGCAGATCCTGCTTCTTCCACGGCCCCTTGGCCAGCGAATCCTCGAAGCGCGAAACACCGGCCGGGAACCGGGTCGCCACGGTCTGGTAGCGCAGCACCGGCATGCCCTCGGCGACCGTATCCAGCGCCAGCTTCGCCGAGAAGCCGTATTCGTCATGGCAGGCACCTGCGCGCTGCTTGATGTCCTGTTCGCTGAAACAGGCGCGGATCATCGCATTGCCCAGCCATGGCACGGTCAACACGTCGTCGTCCACCTGGATGTCGTCCTGCAGGTGGCGCACGCGTGCCAGTTGCAGCGTGGACGCGTCGGCACCTCCACCGGAGTACATGGCGCTGAACGTGACGATGCCACCCACCAGCACATTCTGGCGGGCGCGCTGCTGCGGGTCGGTCACCGGTTCATCGCTGCCCACGCCAGGTGCCAGCCGCACGATCCACGGCCACAGCGACAGCTCGCTTTCCTGCGGCACGTCGATGCTGACGTGGTAGGTGTGTGGCGTGCCCTGGCCCGGTTCCTTCTCAAGTACTTCCAGCACGGTCGGCCGGTCACCATCTTTGGCAACCGGCTGCACGCGCACGCACCAGTTGCCGTCCCGCGTGCACTCGTAGAGCCCCGCCGGCCCCGTCTCATGGGCGATCAGCACCTGCCCCAACGGCTCCATCACGTTGCCCGCAGCGTCACGCTGCTGCGGCAGGATCGAGCCCTGCGTCAGCGCCAGCATCGGGGTGGCCAGCACTGCAACGCACACGGTCGTGCAGGCAAGGACGGGGGGCATGGATGAGATTCCTGCTCGTGGAATCAAGATGGTAGCGCAGGAATAACGGAACGATCGCGACCAGCCCGGTCAACCGGAACCCAAGCGGCACACTACCTGTCAGAACGGCGCTCCCAACTACGCCCCTCCAGCAGTACGGAGAATGGCCGGGGGAGCGAAGCCGTCATCAGTTGACGACTCGAGATTCTCACCATCCCAGCTTGCCTGAGTGATCCACTCCACAGCCTTCTCAGCGAAGTCAGCGAAAGTGGGAGCAAGAAGGTACTTGGTTTCTTCATCCGCACCAAAGGCAATCATCTGTCCTTCAGCACCGTCAATATCGGGATCGAAATCCAATCCCATGTGATTGCCGCCACCATCGTGAGTCAGCGGTATCCAACGTGCATTGGTATACATCGGCTTCACCACCCCCGCAGGACTGGACTTCATGAACTCCGCGCAGTCCTCGTTCATGCCGTCGGCCTCGATCTCACGCCAACCCTGCCACTGCCGCCTGATCTCCATGGACGAGAGCATCTGAGTGCCGAACAGAAGCCCGGCCCCATCCTGCCCGTCGTGAATCATCAGCAGCTGCCTGAGCAGATCTGGCAAAGCGACTCCAAGCTGAGCTTCCAGTTCAACCAGCTCGCTTTCGGAAGCTCCCGGTCGCAACTGCACTTCATCCAGACAATTCTTCTCGTGAAGCGACGCTTTGATGGACGCCCATATCTGATCCGCACTCTGCATTGGTTCTGTATCCGTTTCAGCCAAGACCTCAGCCTAGTGCGAACCCGATCAGTGATGAATGCAAGAGATCCGAATTTTCAGAGAGTGCGCCGCTAATGCCCACTACAGTCGCAGCCACCCCACCCTTTCGCCTTCGACGTCTGGCCGATACCCGGGTTGAAGGTATTGCTCGGGTCCAACTGCCTGTAGAACCCGGCCAGCGCAGGCTTGGCCGGGTACAGGTGGCCGACGTTGTGCTCGGCTGGATACTCGGCGCCACGCTGGTCCAGCAACGCCCACATCGCATGCTCGATCGCCATCGGGTCTTCGCCTTTGCGCGCGATGTAGTCCTGGTGGAACACGTGGCACAGGAAGTGCCCGTAATACAGCTTGTGCAGCAGGCGGCCATCGATATCGACCGGCAACTGCTCGAACCAGTCGGCATCATCGCGGCGCAGGGCGATGTCCAGCGCGACGATGTCCTGCACCTGGTCGCGGTGTACCTCGCGGTAGCGCACCGCGGCGCCGGCCACAGCGAAGCGATGCAGGAACGCCTTGCGCCCCTCATCGGCCGTGCAGTGGAAGTAGCCGCCCTCATGGTCGGCGAAGAAGCCGCGCAGCCAGGCCTCGGTTTCCGCGGCGTCCTGCGCGGAGACCTTCAGCAGCAGATGATGCTCGTAGCGCTGGCGGAACTCGACCATGCGCTTGGGCAGGTGCGAGGGCAGCAGGCCGGTCAGCACCTGCATCACCCGGTCGGTCACCCCGCGCAGGCCCAACCGCTCGAACCAGCCATCGACGCGGCTCTTCAGTGCGAAGGCGGCCGGCACGCGGGCGGTGCCGAGGCGGTCGATCAGCAGGAAACTGTCCTTGCCGTAGCGCTCGCCGATGTCATAGGCATCGCGGTGGATGTATTCGCCGGCAATCGGCAAGCGTTCGAAGCCGGTCAGCAGCTGGCGCCGGATCGCGGTGAGGCTGTCGGTGCGGTTGCTGCCGATGTAGAAGACTTCGGCGGCCTCCTTCTCGAAGGTATCCAGGCGCACCGCGAATACTGCCAGCTTGCCGGCAGACCCCGCTGCCTCGAAGTGGCGGCTGGGGTCGGCATTGAAGCGTGCCGGCGTATCGGCATCGACCCGGCGCACTTCCTCGGCGTAGCGTGGATCGGAGGCGGCGCGGCCATCGCCGTCCCCAACGTCGGCAGCACGGTAGTCACCCGCCTGCAGGCGCTGCAGGATCTGCTCGGGCGTATCGCCCAGCGCGATGCCCAGATGGTTGACCAGCTGCAGCTGGCCCTGCGCATCGACCTGCGCATACAGTGCCAGCTCGGTGTAGGCCGGGCCACGGCGCACCAGCGCGCCGCCGGAGTTGTTGCAGATGCCACCGAGTACCGAC
Organism: Stenotrophomonas maltophilia group sp. Smal13; assembly: GCF_030236855.1. Taxonomy (NCBI): domain Bacteria; kingdom Pseudomonadati; phylum Pseudomonadota; class Gammaproteobacteria; order Lysobacterales; family Lysobacteraceae; genus Stenotrophomonas; species Stenotrophomonas maltophilia group sp. Smal13. The sequence continues at coordinate 16,098 of NZ_JASJSQ010000051.1, read as the reverse complement.
GCACCGATGCAGGACGAGCCGATCACCGAATGCGGTTCGCGGCCGAGCGGTGCCAGCGTCTGCTCCAGGCGGTCCAGCGTCGCGCCGGGCAGGCACAGCACCTGGCGGCCCTCGTTCAACAGCTGGATGCCGGTCAGGCGCAGCGTGCTGACCAGCACGATCGGACGCCCATAGTCGTTGCCATCCGGGGTCGAGCCACCGGTCAGGCCGGTGTTGGCCGCCTGCAGGATGATCGCTGCCCCGCCCTGCACCGCCGCCTGCAGCACACGCCACAGCTCCAGCAGCGTCCCCGGGCGCACCACCGCCAGCACCGGGCCGTCGCCGAAACGGTAGCCACGGCGGAAACGGCGGGTGGCCTTGTCGCCGGTCAGTACATGGCGGTTGCCGACCGCATCGCGCAACTGCGCCAGCACGGCATCGTGGCCACTCACGGCAGGTTGACCAGCGAATCGCGGCCGATGTCAGCGATGCGGCGCGCACCGGTCAGTGTCATCGCCACGCGCATTTCCTTGGCGATCAGGTCCAGCAGGTTGGCCACGCCCGCCTCGCCCTGCGCTGCAAGTGCATAGACGAAGGCACGGCCCAGCAGCACGGTGTCGGCGCCCAGCGCCAGCATGCGCACCACGTCCAGGCCGGTGCGGATGCCGGAATCGGCGAGGATCTTCAGGTCGCCCTGCACCGCATCGGCAATCGCCGGCAATGCACGCGCGGTGGACAGCACGCCGTCGAGCTGGCGGCCACCGTGGTTGGAGACCACGATGCCATCGGCGCCGAACTTGACCGCATCACGTGCGTCATCCGGGTCGAGGATGCCCTTGATCACCATTGGGCCCTTCCAGAACTCGCGGATCCACTCCAGGTCCTTCCACGAAATGGAGGGATCGAAGTTGCTGCCCAACCAACCGATGTAATCCTCCAGCCCGGTCGGGTTGCCGCGGTAGGTGGAGATGTTGCCCAGATCATGCGGGCGGCCGAACAGGCCGACGTCCCACGCCCAGTGCGGGTGGGTGATGGCCTGGCCGATGCGGCGCAGCGAGGCATTCGGTCCGCTCATGCCGGAGTGTGCATCGCGGTAGCGCGCACCCGGCACCGGCATGTCCACGGTGAACACCAGGGTGGTCACGCCCGCGGCCTGCGCCCGCTCCAGCGCGTTGCGCATGAAGCCCCGATCGCGCAGCACATACAGCTGGAACCACATCGGCCGCTGGATGGCCGGTGCCACTTCCTCGATCGGGCACACCGAAACGGTGGACAGGGTGAACGGGATGCCTCGACTGTCGGCCGCGCGCGCCGCCTGTACTTCACCGCGTCGGGCATACATGCCGGTCAGGCCGACCGGCGCCAGTGCCACCGGCATCGCCAGCGTTTCGCCGAACAGTTCGGTTTCCAGACTCAGGTCGGACATGTTGCGCAGGATGCGCTGGCGCAGCGCGATGTCGGACAGGTCGGAAACGTTGCGCTTCAGCGTGTGCTCGGCATACGCGCCGCCATCGATGTAGTGGAACAGGAACGGCGGCAGCCGGCGTTGCGCTGCGGCACGGTAATCGGTGGAGGCGGAGATGATCATGGGGTCAACCGTGTGGGGAAGGTAGACGCGAGGCCCGCGCACGCCGGGCTTCGTTGTCATCGAGGGTGCGCAGCGTGGTGTGCACGAACTCGAGGTGGGCATGCGCGGCGGCGCGCGCGCGTTCGGGGTCGCCGGCCAGCACCGCGTCCATCATCTCGCGGTGCTGGTCGGACAACGGCGAGAAGGTCCTCGCCGAGGTGTAGAGCTTCTCGCGGCTCTGCGAAATATTGGTCTGCAGCAGTTCGAACAGCCCGCGCATCACCTGCAGCAGCACCAGGTTGTGCGAGGCCTCGGCGATGGACAGGTGGAAGGCCGCGTCGGCCTCCGCTTCGCCGGTGGGGTCATCCTTGCCGTGCGCGTCCATCATGGTCTGGAAGGCCTGCGCGATACGCGTGCGGTCCTCGTCGGTGGCACGCAGCGCTGCATGCCAGGCGGTCGCACCTTCCAGTGCGTGGCGGATCTCCAGCACGTCGAAGCGGTATTCCGGATCGCCCTGGAACAGCGGCAGGTAGGGCGCCAGCGGTTCATCCAGCGCCTGCCGCGCCCGCGCCGCCGGTTCGGCCACATAGGTGCCGCCACCGACCCGCGCGGTCAGCAGGCCCTGGCTGGCCAACTGCGCGATGGCTTCACGCAGCGCGGTGCGCGAGACCCCCAGCTGCACCGCCAGGGTGCGTTCGGCCGGCAGCCGGTCACCCGGCTGCAGCCGCTGTTCCTGCACCAGGCCGCGCAGCTGCGCGGCCACCTTGTCCGAAATACGTTGCGTGCTCATGGCGTCATTGTGGCCCGAAGCGCGCAGCGGGTGGTCGGCTGACCGTGCATGGCTCAGGGAATCATCCAGGTCAGCCAGTAAGCCTGGGCCAGGGTGATCAGGCCGACCATCGTGGTGAAGATCAGGCTGTGCTTGACCGTGAAACGGAACAGGTCCGATTCCTTGCCGGCCAGGCCGACCGCCGCGCAGGCAATGGCGATCGACTGCGGCGAGATCATCTTGCCGGTCACGCCGCCAGTGGTGTTGGCCGCCACCAGCAGCACGTCGGATACGCCGATCTGCTGCGCGGTGGTCGCCTGCAGTGCCGAGAACAAGGCGTTGGATGAAGTATCCGAGCCGGTCAGGAACACGCCCAACCAGCCCAGGAACGGCGAGAAGAACGGGAACGCATCACCGGTGTGCGCCAGTGCAAGCGCCAGCGTCGCCGAAAGGCCCGAGTAATTGGCGATGAAGGCGAAGGCCAGCACCATGCCGATCGAGTAGATCGGCATGCGCAGCTCACGCACGGTCTCACCGAAGGTCTGCAGCGCCGAACGGGCCGGCATGCGCAGCGCGATGATGGCGATCACCGCGGCGAGGATGATCGAGGTGCCGGTGGCCGAGAACCAGTCGAACTTGTAGATCGCCTCGTAGCTGAGCGGTGCATCCACGATCGGCGGCATCTTCTGCACCATCTGGTCCAGGCCCGGCACCGGGATCTTCAGCACCCAGCTTTCCAGCGGGCCGTCCGCCGCGAACAGCGACTTGAACGGTTTGATGCTCCACAGCGTGACCATCGCGGTGAGGATCAGGAACGGCGACCATGCCTTGGCGATCTGGCCGACGCTGTAGCGCGGCGCCTCCAGTGCCTGTGCGGCCGCCTCGGCGCTGGTTTCGGTGTCGAAGCGGAAGATCCGCACCGGCTTCCAGCGGCGCAGGAACAGCGTCAGGCAGACCAGCGAGGCCAGCGACGCGGTGATGTCCGGCAGCTCCGGGCCGATGAAGTTGGAGGTCAGATACTGCGCGATGGCGAACGAACCACCGGCCACCAGCACTGCCGGCCAGGTTTCCTTGATGCCGCGCCAGCCATCCATGATCGCCATGATCCAGAACAGCACGATGATCGTAAGGAACGGCAGCTGGCGCCCAGCCATCTGGCCGATCTCGAAGGCATCCAGACCGGTGACCTGCCCGGCCACGATGATCGGAATGCCCATTGCACCGAACGCCACCGGCGCCGTGTTGACGATCAGGCACAGGCCGGCGGCATACAGCGGTTTGAAGCCCAGCCCGACCAGCAGTGCCGCGGTGATCGCCACCGGCGCACCGAAACCGGCCGCGCCTTCCAGGAAGGCACCGAAGGCGAAGCCAACCATCAGCATCTGCAGGCGCTGGTCCTCGGTGACCGACAGGATCGAGGCGCGGATGATGTCGAACTGCCCGGTCTTGACCGAGACTTTGTAGAGGAATACCGCGCCGATGATGATCCAGGCGATCGGCCACAGGCCGTAGACGAAGCCGAAACCGGCCGCGCCCAGCGCCTGGCTCAGCGGCATGCGGTAGAACAGCAGGGCGACGCCGAGCGCGATGGCCACGGTGATCGTGCCGGCCAGCCAGCCCTTCATGCGCAGCACGGCCAGGGCGACGAAGAAGAACGCGATCGGCAGCAGCGCGATCAGGCTGGACAACCACAGGTTGCCGGCGGGGTCGTACAGGTGTTGCCAGGGCTGCATGGGGGCTCTCGACTGGGGCGGGATGTGCTCCACCGCAGGCGGTGGGTCGCCATGGTCGTCGATTATTGGTATTACCAATAATGATTCGATCAGACCACTTGCAGCGGATTTAACCGCCGCTCCGACGAAGCGCCTATTAGACCATAGGGCTAGATGCCATATTGGTCCGACCATTCAGGTCCCGTGATAGTGCCGACCGCTGGCCGGCAATTCGAGATTCCCTACGAAATCCGCTTCTCCAACCGCCGCATCACCGCCAGCACCAGCACGCACAGCACGCTCACCCCGATGGCAATCACGTACTTGCCGATGCCCACGGCGATGCCGATGGCCGCCGCCATGATCAGCGAGCTTGCCGTGGTCAGGCCGCTGACCTGATCCTCGCGTGACCCACGCAGAATGGTGCCGGCGGCAACGAAGCCGACGCAGGCGACCACGGCTTCGATCAGGCGCACCGGGTCGACCTGCAGCAGGTCGCGGTAACGCTCCTGCTGGAAGTGCTCTGCCACTGAATCGCCGAGTCCAACAATCAGCGCAGCAGCGCCGGCAATCAGCATGTGGGTGCGCAGGCCCGCAGCGTGCTTGCCCATCTCGCGCTCGACACCGAGCACGCCGCCGAACAGCATTGCTGCGGCCACGCGCAGCAGGATCGAGACATCCTGGGTGAGTTCCATGGGCAGGCTCCGGGCGTTTCCCGGAGCGTTGCTCGGCAGCCGTGGGATGGCGGTGAAGACGATGGCACGCCCTCTTCACCGCATGCTTCACCGCATGCGCTCATCCACGCATGGCCTGGATCTACTGGCCATCGCCATGCGTAACCTTCACGCACTCGATCATTGCGCCAGATAACCACCATCGATCGCATAGTATGTGCCGGTCGCGAACGAGGCGTCGTCGCTGGCCAGCCAGGCAACCAGCGCCGCCACTTCCTCGGCCGTGCCCAGCCGCTTCAACGCGTGGCGGCCTTCCAGCGTGGCGCGCACCTTGGGGTCCATCTTCTCCAGCAGTGGTGTGCTGATGAAGCCCGGGCCGACCGCGTTGACACGGATGCCGTCGGCCGCATGCTCCCAGGCGGCGGTCTGGGTCAGCCCGACCACGCCGTGCTTGGCCGCCACGTACGCGGTGGAACCGGCATAGCCCACCTGGCCCAGGATCGAGGCCATGTTGATGATGCTGCCACCGGTTCCGGCCGTGCGCATCGCCTGGATCTGCGCACGCTGGCACAGGAACACACTGGTGAGGTTGACGTCGATTACCCGCTGCCAGCCATCGATCGGATAGTCACCGCTGCTTGCGGCCGGCCCGCCGATACCGGCGTTGTTGACTGCCACATGCAGGCCGTCGAGTTCCTTGATCGTGCGCTGCACCGCCGCCTCCACGGCCGCGTCGTCTGTAACGTCCAGCGCAATGCCGATGGCCTGTGCACCGGCACTGCGCAGCTGCGTCACGGTGGCATCGACTGCATCCTGCTTCAGGTCCCAGACCGAAATACGGGCACCGGATGCGGCCAGCGTCTGCGCCACGGCCAGGCCGATACCGGACACGCCGCCGGTCACGATCGCGGTCTTGCCGGTGAGCTGGTAGTCAATCATCTGCGTTCTCCATCAGTGGGGGTATCGATGTGACCTGCAATGGCCAACCGCCGCACCCTACGCGCCCGCTCGTGATGGCCCGGCCGACATCGCGTCTACGGGTGATCGTTCCAGCCATGAAACCTCAACTCAAGTTGATGTATGGAATTGCGTACGGATATGCATGCAAAACGCTGGCGTATGTTCGGCGGCATTTTCACTTTGGCCGTAATCGTCAATCGTTTTGACCATATTGAAATCAAAAGCGCGCGAATCAAGGCGACAATGGGAAACGTTTCCAGTTTCTTCGACACATTCCATTCAACCTGGTGTTCCCCCACCATCCAGCGTGCCCACGCCCCTGCTTCCCAGCATGTCTGCACGGGTAACGACGGGATCTGCATCTGCATTGCAGAACGCGTGGGCGAGGTAATGCCAGCGTCCACCTCCAAAGCACGTGCCGAGCGATGTCCCGATATTTCACTTTTGCTGATTACCGCCGCTTCGGCCACCGCCATGGCTTCGATTACCGCGCCGACCCGGAACACCTGCGTGACGACCAGTGGGCCGGCCATGGCGAGGTCAACGAGCAGTTCCTGCGCGGCGGCATGAGCCTGATCGCCTCCGACGTCCATAATCGCTTCCCTTATGTCGCCACCGCCCAGCAGAGTCCCGGCCTGGCCATCCGCGTGATGCTGCAGGGCCAGGTCGATGTGCGCATTCCGCGACGCGGTGGTTTCACCCTGCGTGCTGGTACGGCGATGACCGCGCACCACCGCGAACAGGTTGAGATGACCGGTGCGCATCCTGGCGAAACGCGCATGCGCGGCGTCAGCGTGATGGTGCCCGGCCAGATCGATCCGGACCTGTTCCAGCTGCCACAGTTGGAGACCGCGCTCAACACCCACCTGGAATGCCGCCACTGGGCCATTCCGCATACCCTGCTGCCGGTGCTGGGCCAGCTGTTCGAAAGCCCATGGGAGGACGGCATCGACGCGTTGTGGCGCGAAGGCGTCGCACTGCAGCTGCTGGCCGTTGGGCTGAAGGCCGAGGATCTGCAGACCGACCATGTACGAACGCTGCGGGCTGGCCAGCGCGAGCGCCTGGAGCGCGTGCGTGCCTACCTGCATGACGATCCCAGCCACGCCCATAGTCTGATCGAACTGGCCCAGCTGGCCTGCATGAGCCCAAGTTCGCTGCGCCGTCATTTCGCCCAGCAGTACGGCTGCTCGGTGTTCGACTACCTGCACGAACAACGCATGCGCCACGCCGAGCAGGGCCTGCGCGAGGACGGCTGGACTGTCGAGCAGGCTGCGGCCGCCAGTGGTTACCGCCACCCCAGCAACTTCGCGGCTGCATTCCGCAAGCGTTTCGGCCTGGTACCCAGCCGCTGGCGCACGGGCCCATCGAAAGTGGTCTGAAGGCCTCGGTAGGTGTCGACCTTGGTCGACACGCTTTGGCACCATCGCGGAAGCCGGCCAGCGGCCGGCACGACCGCGGCCACCTGAATCGACCTGCCATGGCTCCGCTCTGGTAGGTGTCGACCTTGGTCGACACGCTCTCACACCATCACGGATGCCGGCCAGCGGCCGGCACGACCGCAGCCGCCTAATCGACCTGCAATGGCTTCGCTCTGGTAGGTGTCGACCTTGGTCGACACGCTTTCACACCATCCCAGATGCCGGCAAGCGGCCGGCACGATCGCGGCCGCCTGAATCGAACTTCCATGGCTCCGCTCTGGTAGGTGTCGACCTTGGTCGACACGCTCTCACACCATCACGGATGCCGGCCAGCGGCCGGCACGACCGCGCACCGCCGGGTATCGCGCACCCGGCGCACCCCATCAACCTCAATACACCGGCAGATCGATGTAACTGGCCTGCGCCGCGCTGTGCCAGACCCGCTGCGTGGCCTTCTGGTAATCGCCGGGCTTGGCCAGGTAGACGTTCGGCACGTAGGTCTGCGGGTTGCGGTCATACAGCGGGAACAGACTGGACTGCACCTGCACCATCACCCGGTGCCCCTTCTGGAAAGTGTGGTTGGCGTTGGGCAGGTCGAAGCGGTACGGCAGCACCTCGTTGGCGGCCAGCGGCTTCGGATCGCTGAAGCTCTCGCGATAGCGGCCACGGAAGATCGCCAGCGACACCGGCAGCTCGTAGCCGCCCATCTCCGGCGTCGACGCTTCCTGGTCCGGATACACGTCGATCAGCTTCACCACCCAGTCGCTGTCGGTGCCGCTGGTCGACGCCTGCAGGTGCACCACCGGTGCGCCGCCGATGCGCAGCGGCGCGGTCAGCGGTTCGGTGATGAAGGTCAGCACGTCCGGGCGGCCATCAACGAAACGCTGATCCTTGACCAGCCAGGTGGTCCACATGTCGCGGTCACCGAAACGGACCGGGCGCGGCACGAACGGCACCGGCTTGGCCGGGTCGGACACGTATTCCTCGAAGTCACCCTCGCCCGCCGCCGGCGCCTGGAACGCCAGCTTGCCGCCGGCCCGCAGGTACAGCGGCTTGCTGCTGGCGGTACAGCCCTTGTCGCAGCTGCGAGGCCAACCCTTCAGGCGATCCCAGTGGTTCTCGCCGGTGTTGTAGATCAGCACCGGCGGCGTGTCCGCCTTCGGCGCACCGTCCACCAGGTACTGGTCGAAGAACGGCTTGAGCACGTCACGGCGGAACTGCAGTGCGGTATCACCATCGAACTTCAGCGCGCCCAGCTCGCTGCCACTGTAGTTCACCTGGCTGTGCCGCCACGGGCCCATCACCAGATAGTTGCGGTTGTTGCCGCTGTCTCGCCCTTCCATTGCCTGGTAGGCGTGGTTGGCACCCCACATGTCCTCCTGGTCCCACAGGCCCTGCAGCCACATGGTCGGCACCTTCAATGGCGTCTTCGCCATCACCGCGTCCAGCGCCTGGCCCTGCCAGAAGCCGTCATAGGCCGGGTGCTCCACCAGTTTCTTCCACCAGGTCAGCTGGTCCACGCCGGTGAAACGCGCGTAGTCGCCAGCCGAACCGATACGCAGGAAGGTGCTGTAGTCATCGTAGCCGAGGCTGGGCAGCGGCGTGCCCTTGCCGCGCTTCTCGGTCTGCATCGCGAAGTAGTTGAAATTGACCTGGCGGAACGCGCCGTAGTTGAGCCAGTCGTCGCCCATCCAGCCATCCACCATCGGGCTCTGCGGCGCGGCCACCTTCAGCGCCGGGTGCGGGTCGGTCAGCGCCATCACCACGGTGAAGCCCTCGTACGACGAGCCGAGCATACCGACCTTGCCGTTGCTCTCCGGCACGTTCTTCACCAGCCAGTCGATGGTGTCCCAGGCGTCGGTGGAGTGGTCCACCTTGGTGTTGTTCAACGGCCCGCGCAGCGGCCGGGTCATCACGTAATCGCCCTCGGAGCCGTACTTGCCGCGGATGTCCTGGAATACGCGGATGTAACCGCCATCGACAAATACCTCGTCGCCCTGCGGCAGCAGGTCGCGCATGCGCGGCGAATCACTGCGGCTGGCGCGGCCGGCAGCATCGTAAGGCGTGCGGGTGAGCAGGATCGGGGCATTGCGCGCGCCCTTGGGCACCACGATCACCGTATACAGCTTGGTGCCATCGCGCATCGGCACCATCACCACGCGCTTGTCGTAGTCACGACCGACATCGGGGGCAACGAAGGGCTTGCCGCTGATATCCGGGGTCATCGGCGGGGTTTCGGCGGCCAGCACTGTGCTGGACAGGCAAAGGGCAATGGCTACAGCGACGGCACGCACACGCATGGACAACCCCTCCCGGCAGGAAAGCCTCAAGCCTACTCCTGCCTTGAGCCGTGAAGTGTGTGCAGGCTTTGCATTCTGCGGTGGATGCAGGCAGGACTGATGGCACATGTGCGACCAGCTGCTGCGCTCGTCGGCAACCGGTAGCGCCGGCCGCTGGCCGGCAACTTCATCCACCTCGGGCACGGTACGCGGTTGCCGGCCAGCGGCCGGCACTACCGATCAGGCTGCCGTTACCTCATGCAGCACCAGCCAGCGCCAACGCCCCTCTTCCTGCCGCAGCACCGCCAGCGATTCCCGCCATACGGGCTCGCCGCCATCGATCGCATGCCCTTCGCGATAGCGCAGCACCGCCAGCGGTGAAGGTGCTTCCACCGCCTGCAGGGCGTCGATGGAAATCTGCAGCCCTGGACGCGCGCCATGACCACCCGCGAACAGTGCCTGCACGGCCTTCCGGTCCAGCCTGCGACCCGCGATGCCGACCATGCTGAAGTCCGCGCAGAAATGCGCCATCAGGTCCTCCAGCGCGTCGGTGCCGGCGTCGGCGCGGAACCAGGCCTGCAGCTTGTCGTGCAGGAGGTGGACTTCATGTTCTGCGGTGGTATCCATCAGGTGTTCTCCGGTTGCGAAAGGGTGAGCAACTGCGGCCGTCGCAGCAACGCCATCGGCAGCAGGGTAAGCAGAGCGGCCAGACCCAGCGCCACGCCGGTGGCGCGGGCCGGCAGCCACTGCATGGCCAAGGCCAGCAGCAGCGCGATGGCCGCGGTGCCCAGGCAGAAGCTGAGCTGGCGATTGAGGTTCCAGAGCGCACTGGCATCGCCCAATGCTTCGCCCTCGACCCCATGGAAGGCCAGCGTCTGCGCCGTGCTGCTGCACAGGCTGCCGCCGGCGCCCATCAAGGCAAACAGCCATGCTGCAATGGCAAAGACCGGGTGTGGCAGCAGCGCCATCAACAACAGGCCGCAGGCCTGCAGGAGCATGCCCGCACGCAGCACCGAGGCTGGTCCGAAGCGAGCCAGCAGGCGCTTGCTGGCCGTGATCGCAATGGCCGAGGCCAGCGCCCACGGCAGCATCAGCGCGCCGATGTGCGCGGCACTATAGCCGGCCTGGTGCAACTGCAGGGTACTGACCAGCTGGCTGCCGATGAACACACCGGGTACGGCCAGATAGATCAGCATCGCCAGGCGCAGCCCGCGATGGGACAGCAGCGACCAGCGCAGCAGTGGCTGCGCCTGCTGCCGTGCATGCCGCAGGTGGGCCGCCGCCAGCAGCAGTGCGATCAACAGCAGTACGGCACCGGCGGTCCGATGGCCGGGTTCGCCCAGCCAGGTCAACGCCAGCAGCAGCGCGCCCAGCGCCAGCATCGCGGTGGACAGCGCATAGGCCTGCAGGCGTGGCGCACTACGCGCGCCATCGGCCGGCATCCACGCCAGCACCAGTCCAATCGCCACCACGGCCAGCGGCAGGCTGACCCAGAGCACGCCGCGCCAGGACAACCACTGCACCAGCAGCCCACCGAGCGCAGGCGCCAGTGCCGGCACCAGCAGCGCCACCAGCAGGATGCGGCGGGTCAGCGCACCACGCTGGTCAGGCGTGCACTGTCGGTACGCTGCCGCTTGTGCCACCGGAATCAGCAGGCCACCGGCCAGGCCCTGCAGCAGGCGCCAGCCCAACAGCCAGCCAATACCCGGTGCAGCCCCGGCCAACACTGCGGAGGCGGCGAACAGCAGCAACGCCACCAGCAGCAGGCGACGCTCACCGCAGCGTGCGGCCAGCCAGGGCGCCAGCGGAATCACCACGCTCAGGCCCAGCATGTAGGCGGTGCCGACCCAGGCCAGGGTACCGACGTCGGCATGCAGTTCCGCCGCCAGCGCCGGATAGGCCACCGTGGCGATGAACATGTTGACCAGATCCAGGGCGAACACCAGCAGAAAGATCGCCTCATGGCGCAGGCGGGGGGACGGCATCGGCGGCGCTCCAGCGGGGAAGCGGCCAGCATGCCGTCCGGACCTTGTTGGAAAAACCCGACGGCAGCTGCAACACTGTCAAACCTGTTTTGACAATGGATCATCATGGTCAGCCTCGATCGCTTCGATATCTTCCGCGCCGTGGTCGACGCCGGCAGCCTGACTGCCGCGGCTGATCGGCTCGGCCTGAGCCGCGCGGTGGTCAGCTTCAACCTGAAGCGGCTCGAGCAGGAGCTGGGCGTGACCCTGCTGCTGCGCAGTACCCGCCACCTGGCCCTGACCGACGCCGGCGAGCAGTTCCTGCAGCACTGCGTGCAGGCGCTGGATGCAGCACAGGCGGCGATTGACGCCGCCCGCCGCGACCAGCATCAGCTGCAGGGCGTGCTGCGCCTGACCACCACGCCGGAGTACGCACAGCTGCGCCTGATTCCCGCACTGGAGGCGTTCCGTGCGCGGCATCCGGCCCTGCAGCTGCACCTGTCGACGTCACCCGCGCCGGCGGACCTGATTCCCGAACGTTTCGACCTGGCGATCCGCCTCGGCCGTCTGCCCGATTCCGGCCTGCATGCCAGTGAGCTGGAACGGCACCCACTATGCGCGGTGGCGGCTCCGTCCCTGCTGGCACGCCTGCCCTCTGCCGATGCTGCCGATGACCCCGTGCAGCTGGGCACCCTGCCCCGCCTCGGCTACCCACGCCTGGCCGACGAGCCGGTGGTGGCACCGGATGGCAGCGACGCCCTGTTCGCCACCAACCCGGGCAACGCAGTGGTGCGCGTGGATGGCGCCAGCAGCCTGCGCGCCTTCGCCGTGGCCGGCGCCGGGGTCACCGTGCTGCCACGCTGGCTGATCGAGGACGACCTGGCCCAGGACCGGCTGCGCCCGGTGCTGCGCCAGCACCGGTTCCCGCAGCAGAGCGTGTACGCGGTCTACCCGCACAGCACGCAGCCCTCACCGAAGGTGCGGCAGCTGATTGATTTCCTGCGCGGGTGGTTTGTCACCTGAAAAAAGGGGACGGAGGGGATTAAGTCGTTTATGCATAAACGACTTAATCCCCTCCGTCCCCTTTTTTGCATGGCCCCTTGCGGGGCCATGCCTTCAGGCATCAGCGCAGCACCTGCTCCACCAGCTGTACGTCCACCGTCTGCAGCGGTTCGGCGGCGTTGCGCGACAGCTGCACCTGGTAGGTGCCGCCATCGATCTTCCACTGGCGGGCCTGTGCATCGTAGTGAGCCAGTGTCTTCGGCTCGGCTTCGATGCGGATGCGGCGCTGTTCGCCCGGCTGCAGGGTCACCTTGTCGTAGCCGATCAGGCGGATCGGCGTGGTGCTGCCAGCCGGAAGCTTCAGGTACAGCTGGGCCACATCGGCACCGGCGCGCTTGCCGGTGTTGCGGATGTCGACGCTGGCGACCAGGCGCGATCCTTCCACGCTCACCTTCAGATTCTCGTAAGCGAACGAGGTGTAGGACAGGCCGTGGCCGAAGGCGAAGGTCGGGGTCAGGCCCTTGGCCGCCATCCACTTGTAGCCGACGTTGGCGCCTTCGATATCGAAATCGAACACATCACCGAACGGCTTGGCCGGCTTGAAGCCGAGGCCGTCGATGTGCGGGCGCGGCAGCTGCGATTCGTCCACCACCCAGGTCACCGGCAGGCGGCCGGACGGATTGACCTGGCCGGTCAGCAGCGCGGCAATGCCTTCGCCACCGCGGATGCCCGGGTACCAGGCCTGCAGCATCGCCGGCACCTGCGCCAGCCACGGCGTGCGCACCGGGCCGTTGGTTTCCAGCACCAGCACGGTCTTCGGGTTGGCCTTGGCCACCGCCGAAATCAGCGCGTCCTGATTGTCCGGCAGCTGCATGTCCGGCAGGTCCACCGATTCGGCCGCCCACTGGGTGGCGAACACGATGGCCACATCGGCCTGCGCGGCGGCCTTGGCCGCAGCGGCGGCATTGGTGCCATCCACATACTCGAAAGTTGCATCCGGACGCGCCGCACGCAGCGACTCCAGCGGCGAGGACGGGTGGAAGATCACCGGGCCCGGCCAGGTGGTCGGCAGCACGCCCGGCACCGCGTTGGTGCCCTTGGCGGTCACGCCCACCATCGACGAACCACCGCCACCGATCACGCCCTTGTCGGCGTGGCCACCGATGATGACGATGCGCTTCACGCTGTCGGCCAGCGGCAGCAGGTTGCCTTCATTGCGCAGCAGCACGCTGCCTTCTTCCACCGTGCGCTGGGCGACGGCGAAGCCAGCCTCGGCATCGACCTTCTGGTGCTGCGGCGGGTTGTCGAAGTTGCCGTGCAGGAACATCGTGCGCAGGATGCGCGCCACCATGTCGTTCAGGCGTTCCTGCGGCACCACGCCACCATGCACGGCCAGGCGCAGCGGCTCATCGAAGAACACCGCTGCGTCGAACACTTCACCGGCCGACTGCTGGTCCAGGCCGGCCAGCGCCGCCTTGGAACCGCTGTGCACGCCGCCCCAGTCGGACATTACGAAACCGGGGAACTTCCATTCCTGCTTCAGCACCTGGTTCATCAGGTAACCGTTCTCGCAGCCGTAGGTGCCGTTGATCTTGTTGTACGAGCACATCGCCACGCCCGGGCGACCGGCTTCCAGCGCGATCTCGAAGGCCAGCAGGTCCGACTCGTGCATGGCCTGTTCGCCGATGCGCACGTCGTGGAAGTTGCGGCGGGTCTCCATGTCGTTCAGCGCGAAGTGCTTCATCGAGGAGATCACGTGCTGGCTCTGCACGCCCTGGATCAGCGCGCCAACCATCGAGCCGGCCAGCAGCGGATCTTCACCGGCATATTCGAAGTTGCGGCCGTTGCGCGGATCGCGCTGCAGGTTGACGCTGCCCGACAGCAGGATATTGAAGCGCTGCTGCCATGCCTCGCGGCCCATCGTGGCGCCACCGGCGAAGGCGACTTCACGGTTCCAGCTCGATGCGGTGGACGGGCCCGACGGCATCGCCGTGGCGAAATCGCCCGGGCGGATGCCACCCGGATTGGTCACGCCGACGCCGGCATCGGCCGATTGCTGCGACGGAATGCCCAACCGCGCCACGCCCGGCACGAAACCGGCCGAACCGACTGCGCCTTCCGGCAGCGGGCCACCGTCCTTGCCCAGCCCGAAGTAGCTGTGCAGCATCTGGAACTTCTCATCCTCGGTCATCGCCTTCAGCAGCAGCGCAGCGCGCGCGTCGGCGTTGAGGGTGGTGTCCATCCACGGCGTTTCGCCGTGCTTGTCGGCGGCATAGGCCAGGGTCAGCAGCGTGGCACGCAGGGCGCTGCCTTCCACCTTGAACGGTGCACTGCTGGCGGCCTGGAAGCCGTCGCTGAAATAGCTGGCATCGGCTTCCAGCGCCACACGTGCCGGGTCGAAGCCTGCGGCCTTGGCCGATTCACCGGCCACTGCGCCAAGCAGCACCGCCGGTGCGCCCAGCCGCGAGCGCGTGACCAGCGCCGGCAGCTGCGCGGCACCTGCACCAGCATCGGTGTACACCGCCACGGTGTGGCGACCATCGTCCAGGCGCAGGTAGTTCAATCCCGGCTGGTCCGGGCCGGACTCAGCGGCAATCGGCAGCCGGGTCAGCACGGCCTGACCGCGCTGGGTCTGGCCATCGTCCTTGCCCGCCGCAATGAAGCGGTACTCGTAGCCCAGGCCGTCGGCCAGCACCTGCAACGGATCGACCTGGCCGATGCCGCGCTGCACCTGGCGCACGCTCACCGCGTCCACCTGCAGGGTCTTCAGCTGGGCGGCCAGGGCCGGCATGGCCTCGGCGGTCGGGGCCTGTTCCAGGGTCAGCACAGTGAACGCGGCGGGGTCGGCCCAGGCTGGGGTAGCCAGTGCAGCAGACAGGGCCAGGGACAGTGCAAGCGGCTTTGTAAACGTTTTCATCGGCAGGCGTAATTCCGTTGCCAAGGCAATCGGTCCAGGGAAAGTGCCGCCGAAGGGTGCAGCGTTCATGCCGCGCAGGGGTTGCCAGGCAACGTCCCGCAGGCCGAAGGACGGGCCGGTCTGCGCCTGGGACCCTCCTCCCGGCGTGACAACCTGCCTGTCCGGGCCGCGCAGGGCGACCCAATCATGTGAAGATTGTGCGAGGGCGTTCACACCTGTCAACAGGACCTAAGTCACAGGCCGACCCCAGCCACTGGTTATCAGGCCATCACCGGCGGTCATCAGCGCGCCGCGCGAGGCTGCTGATAATGAGGGTCCCTGGCCACGAATCGAGCCCATGACCGTACACCGCGACTTCGATCATCTCTGGCGCGACCGCTGTGATACCTCCAGCCAGCGCGCGCCGCGCGTGCTGATCCGGGTGTTCGTGGCCCCCGGTGAGCTGGAGCGCAGCGTGGCGTTCTACGAGCAGTTGCAGGGCGTGGTGGCCGATGCCGGGTTCCCGTTTCCGGAGGCCGGCCTGCGTCTGGCGATGGTCGGTGCGTTCCTGTTGATCGAGGGCAGCGAGGCGGCGCTGGCGCCGTTCACTTCGACCACGGGGACGCTGCTGGTCGATGACGTTCGGCCCTATCACGACAAGCTGGTGGCGGCTGGCGCTGAAATCATCTTCCCGCTGCAGGTGGTACCGACCGGGGCGGCGTTCAATGCGGTGCATCCCGATGGCACCGTGGTCGAGTACGTGCATCACCGGCCGGATCCGCACGGACGATGAGGTGACGGCCGGGCTGTGCCCGGCACCCGCGGTAGTGCCGGCCGCTGGCCGGCAACCTCAGAAGCAACAGCCGAAGCAACAGCGG
>NZ_JASJSQ010000050.1:0-36104 GCF_030236855.1 Stenotrophomonas maltophilia group sp. Smal13 | reverse complement strand
GCCAGGGCGGGCCAGCGGGACAGCGGGCACGAGAACAGGTGCGAGGATGCACAGAGGCCCACACTGCCACAGAATGGCTGCAGCAAGGAGATGGCGGCGCATGACACGATCCGTGAAGTTGATGTGAAATGTTATAACGTAACTCTTTGTATCGACAAGGGCGGATTGGGCCTTGCCACCAGGGCTGGATATGAGAACGGTTCTCATATGAGAATGGCGGGTGATTCTTCACGGGCGCACCATGCACAGCCTCACCCTCGCCGACCTGGACCGCTTGGGCCGCAGCAGTGGTTTCCGCTATCGGCTGCCAGCACTCGCGTCCGCCGCCGATTCGGGCGCGCTGTGCGTGGTCGAGGGCAGGGTGGAACAGCGCTGCTTGCGCCCTGGCATCAGCCTGGCGCTGTCGGACGTGGTCGCGCATCAGCCGTTCGAGGCGACTTCGGAGGCACCCCCGCCGTTCGCTGCGATCGTGATGCTGGAAGGTCGTGCCGGAGCACGCCTGGAAGGGCAGGCTGTGATCGGCATGAACCGCGGCGCCGGCGCGATGGTGTTGGCCGATGCCACGCCGATGACTGCGATTCATCCGGCCGGTCAACGGATGCGCAGTCTGAATGTCTCGCTGGATGCACCGGCCGAGATGGATGATCCGGTGATCAGCGAACTGCTGTTGCAGGCGCATCGCCATGGTCGCCGGCGGCTGCACAGCTGGCAGGTACCCGCGCATCTTGAACATGCCGCCGAACAGTTGCTGTCGGGGACCTGGCAGGGCGCAATGCATGCGCTGCTGTGCGAGGGTGTGGGCCTGCAGATGCTGGCGATGGCGTTGGGTGCGCCTGCCCAGGAGGCATCGCCGGACCAGCGTGTTTCAGCACGTGATCGCCGCATGCTGCAACGGGTGATCGACTGCCTGCAGGCATCACCTGCGGCTGACCACAGCCTGGAGGATCTGGCGCGCCTGGCCTGCATGAGCCCGAGCAGCCTGCGGCTGAAGTTCCAGCAGGTGCACCGGTGTTCGGTGTTCGCCTGGCTGCGCGAGCGGCGCCTGCAGCTGGCCTGCGAGCAGCTGCGGCAGGGCTGCAGCGTGCAGCAGGCCGCACATTTCGTCGGCTACCGGCACGCCACCAATTTCGCGACCGCATTCCGCGCGCGCTACGGCATCGCGCCCAGCGAGCTTCGCTGAGTCCGGACCACCGTCGGCAGTGCGCATACGCCTGCTGCGTCCGCGCATACGTACGCTCACGCTCAAATGACAATAATTCTCATCCAGCCTTTCCTTCCCGCTGGATCTCCGATGCCTGCCTGTTTCCGCCCGTGTGCCCTGGCTAGCGCCATCGGCACGACCCTGGCGCTGTTCAACGCTGCCCACGCCGCCGAACGCGCCCCTGCCGCGACGACCTCCCAGCTCCCGACCGTGCAGGTCACTGCCGACCTTGATGGCAGCACCGAAACGTCGCGTTCGTACACCACCGATTCGATGGGCACGGCGACCGGACTGTCGCTGACCTCGCGGCAGACCCCGCAATCCGTCAGCGTGGTCACCCGCCAGCAGATCGAGGACCGTGGCCTGCTCAGCACCGCCGATGCCCTGGCGACCGCACCCGGCATCTCGGTCACGCGCAGCGACGCCAACCGCTATTCGTTCTCCGCACGCGGCTTCGACATCGACAACTACCAGTTCGATGGCGTGGTGATGCCGGTGCTGTCGCCGTGGAATTTCGGCGAGAACAACCTGGACATGGTGGTGTATGACCGCATCGAGATCGTGCGCGGCGCCAACGGCCTGATGACCGGCGCCGGCAATCCCTCGGCGGCGGTGAACTATGTGCGCAAGCGCCCGATGCGCGAGTTCGCTGCCAGTGGTGGCATCAGCCTCGGCAGCTGGGACGCACGGCGCGCGTGGGCGGATGTGTCCAGCCCGCTGAGCCGGGAAGGGCGTGTGCGTGGTCGCCTGGTGGCCGCGCAGGCAGAGGGCGACAGCTACACCGCTGGCCTGGACAGTACGGCGAAGACGCTCTACGGCGTGGTCAGCGTGGACTTGGGCGAGGACACCGGGTTGATCGCCGGCATCTCCTACCAGGGCAACGACAACCGTGGCTTCGGCAGCGGCTTCGCGCTGTTCAACGCCGATGGCACGCGCACCCGTTTCGACCGCTCGGTATCAGCCACCGCGCCGTGGGCACGGATGAGCACCGATACCCGCAACGGCTTCTTCGATTTCAACCATCGTTTCGGCAACGACTGGCAGGCGCGCGTGTCCTACAGCCGCTCGCATACCGACATGGAAATGAAGCATCTCTATCGCGGTGGCTACCCCGATCCGGTTACCGGCGCCATGCCCAATGGCAACAGCTTCACCCGCTACGACGGTCCGGTGCGCCGCGAAGCGATCAGTGCCAGCCTGTCCGGTCCGTTCCAGCTGTTCGGCCGCCAGCACACTGCGTCCATCGGCTGGTCGCGCTCACGCGATGAAATCGCGCTGGGGCAGTACCGCGCGCTGGCGCCGCTGCCGCCGCTGGCCAGCTATCTGGACTGGCACGGGCCGGGCACGCCGGAGCCGACGTGGGCCAGCAGCAAGACCCAGGCCGACGATCTGGACAACCATCAGAGCGGTGCCTATGCGGTGGCGCGGCTGTCGCTGGCCGATCCGCTGCACGTGATCGTCGGTGGCCGCATGAGCAACTGGGAGACCGACCAGGTCTACTTTGGCACCAAGCGGAAGTACCGCTACCGCAACGAGTTCGTACCGTATGCCGGCGTGGTCTGGGACCTCAACGGCTACAGCAGCGTGTACGCCAGCTACACCGGCATCTTCAAGCCGCAGAACAACCGCAACGAATCCGGGCAGATCCTCGATCCGGTCAGTGGCCGCAGCTATGAGCTGGGCCTCAAGGGCAGCTGGCTGCAGGAGCGCTTGAATGCTTCGGCGGCGTTGTTCCGCACCCAGCAGGACAACCTGGCCGAGGCCACCGGCGGGCTGGTCGAAGGCAGCACGCAGGCGGCCTATCGCGCGGTGAAGGGCGCAACCGTGGACGGCCTGGAACTGGAACTGGCCGGCGAGCCGCTGCCTGGCTGGAGCCTGGGCACCAGCTTCACCACCTTCATCGCGCAGGACGCGCAGGGCCGGGCGATCAATACCGCCAAGCCGCGCAGCCTGTTCAAGCTGTTCACCACCTGGCGCCTGCCCGGTGCCTGGGATCGGCTGACGATCGGCGGTGGCGTGGACTGGCAGAACCGCATGTACCAGACCGCCACCGCGCCAGGGAATCGCCGTGTGCCGGTGGAGCAGCCCGGCTACGCGCTGGTCAACCTGATGGCGCGCTACCAGTTCAGTTCCCACGTCTCTGCGGCGGTCAACATCAACAATCTGTTCGACCGCCACTATTACTCGCAGATCGGCTTCTACAACCAGGGCTGGTACGGTGCACCGCGAAACGTGATGTTCACGCTGAAGGTCGGCTACTGAGGATGACGTCGCGCCTTTCAGGGGTCCAATGGATCCATCGGGTCGATGCGAAGTGATTCGGGCGCTGGCACGAACGTGATCGCGTACGGCGAAATGCGTGAACCGACCTTGCCGGGAACGTAGCCCAGCTCACGACGGTTGCGCTCATTGAACCCGTTGCTGGCGACCGAATCGATATGCGATGGACTGCTGACCACCAGTGCCGGTTGCTGCGGCGGTGCCTGCAGCGCGGTCAGCAGCCGCGCCGCGTTGCGCAGGTTGGTGGTGGTGTGGCGGGCATACGGTTCGATGATGATCGCATCTGCGGGAATGCCGAAGCGCGCGATCAGCGCTTCGCGCATCTGCACCGCTTCGACGCTTCGGGTGCCGCGTGGATGCACGGCGCCACCGGAGACGATGATGAAAGGTGCATCGCCCGCCGCATAGCGCTGCGCAGCGGCTTTCAGGCGCAGCTTGCTGCCAGCGCTGAGTGGGGTGGTCAGCTCGTCCGGTCCCTGGCCCAGCACGATGATCGCTGTGTACGGATGCGCATTCCAATCGAACTGCCGCGCGCGCGCGAATGGCGCGGCATTCATTCCCGCGTTGAGGGGCTCGAAGCGGATCGCATCGAGGCGGTCATTGGCATCAAGCAGGCCCACCGCCACGGCGATGCTGCGATCGAATGCGGTGTAGGCCGCGCCGGCGTCCACTTCGCTCATCTGCATGGCAATGGCAACATCTCCGGCCAGTCGCGTGCTGCCTGCCGCGCCGACCGGGCCGTCGATGGCGTCGTAGCGGGGCGGCTGGCCCTGGCCATAGACGGAGAGAATGTTGTTGAGTCCCGCCAGCTCTCTTTCGATGGCATCGGCGCGCGCCGGAACCGTGGTGGCCAGCAGATCGGCCTGCGCCGGCGTCCAGCGCGCTGCCTCGAGTGTGCAGGCCGCCGTCCGGCAGCCAGTCATGCGCTGCGTGCGTTCGACCATGAGGGCGCGCGCAGGGGCGGGCAGTGCGTCGTGCTTCAGCTGCACCAGGGTTGGAAACAAGCGCCCGGCCAGTGCCGCGCTGTCGCGGTCGTCAGCGGCCGCTGCAAGCGGCAGCACAGCCGTGGCCAGCAGGGCGAGGGACAAGCTCAATCGTCGGTGCATCACCAGCTCCTGCTGACCATCAGGCGGACGTTGCGGCCGAACAGCGGCCGTCCATAGATTGCCTCGGCCGAACCCTGGCCAGCCAGTGCATCGGTGCGGGTGTTGCCCTCGGTGAGCCCCTTTTCATTGGTCAGGTTGTCGCCCACCAGCTGTGCGCCCCAGTTGCCGCGCTTCCATGAAACGCCCAGACCCACGGTCTGGTAGGCAGGCAACGCGGTCTGGTTGAACAGATCGACATAGGACTTGCCGACCACGTCATAGCGCAGCCAGGTCTCGAACTGGTCCTGGCCGTACTGGAAACTGAAAGTCGGTCGCAGGTTGCCGTAGAGCTTGGGTTCGCGGACGATCTGCTTGCCGTTGACCGCGGCCGGATCGGCGCCGGAATCGTTCTGCAGGCTGTCGTACTGCGGATCGCTGACCGTGATCGAACCGGCGATGCTGAACCAGTCCAGCGGCCGGAACAGGCCATCCAGTTCGATGCCCTTGGAGACGGCGGTACCGATGAAGGGCACCGACTGGTCATTGCGGCCGGTCGTCGGATTGAAGGCAACGAAGGACGCGTTGAGTGGATCGAACTTCGTATAGAACGCGGTCAGGTACAGGTAGGACCGGCCAAAAGCCGCCTTCAGGCCCAGCTCGTACTGGTCCAGCTGGGTCTGCACGATGGTCGGATCGATCGAGCGCGCCACCGACGAATTGGGAACGATCTCCATGTGCGACACGCGGGCGTAGGCGCCCACTGCAGGGGTGAAGTCGAAGTTCGCACCGACCGTCCAGTTGGTGGCGGTCGGGTTCAGGCGATGGTTCTGGACGACGCCGGTGAACCGGCGTGTGGTGTTGTCGGCCAGTGTGCTGCGATCGCCGAGGTCGACCTGGGCGGTCTGCTCCGCATAGCCTTCATAGCGGTAGCGTTCATGGCGGATACCGGCATCAAGCTTGAAGCGGTCCGTCAGTGCCCACGTGTCATTGGCGTAGACCGCGAACATGCGGGCATCGACCTTACCGCGATTGAGGGTGGTGGTATAGCGCAGCGTGCCCTTGTCGGTGACATATCCCAGCGGCGTGCCATCGTTGCCGTAGGCCACCAGATCCAGCAGGCGTGGCTTGCCGCGCATCTCCATCAGCATGTCCTGGTACAGGCTGAAGGACGTGGTGCCGAAGAAGGCGGTGTACGCACCGATGTTCAGATCGTGGCTGCCCCAGGCCGTTTCAAACAGCCGTGTCGCGCTGAAGTCGGCTTGGCCGGAGTAGAAGTCCGAATCTGCGGCACGGTACTGCGCCGAGATCACCAGGCCGGAGTCGGCGTAGGGATCGTAGGCAGTGGCGCCGTTGCTGCCGGCCAGCGCGTAGCCCATCCGCGTGACGCCGGCACCGAAGGCGCTGCGGGCCGCGCCCAGATAGCCGTTGGCGAAGTTGCGTGCGTCGACCGGATTGGTGGTCGAGTACAGCGCGTCGAAGGTATTGCGGCCCTTGGTGTAGCCGGATTTCAGCGACAGGGTCCAGTCGGTGGCGGTGTTCTCGTATTGGAAGCCGATGTTGCCGAAGCGCATGTGGCGGCCATCGGCCAGATCGCGGTTCATGCCCTGCAGGACACCGCCGCCATCGAGGTACTTCAGGTTGACACTGCGCAGCGAGGGCGAGTTCAGGGTGCCGTCGAAGTAGTCGATGTAGGGATCCAGCGGGACGCTGGGATTGCGAGGGTCGGCGACCGGGATCGGCAGGTAGAACGTATTGTGGTCGTCAACGAAGGTTCCGCTGACCTTGAACCAGCTGGTGTCGTCGAAGTAGTGCTTGATGTTGCCGCGGATCTGGCCGCCCTTGTCGTTCGGGAAGCCGTTGTCGCGGTAGCCGTCGTGCTGGCGCAGGAAGCCACCGACGGCGTAGAAGGTGTCCTTGCCCAGCGCGCCGGACTGGTACATCTCGCCGCGGTACAGGCCGGTATCGCCGATGGTCAGCTGCGCCTTGCCGTGGGTCTCTTCCGAGCCCTCGGCCAGTATGTTGTTGACGATGGCGCCGCCGCTGCTGGCATAGATCGGCGCCGGGCCACCACGTACGATCTCTACCCGCTGGTTCATCACATCGAACCGGTTCATGCCGTCGCCGGAATTGAAGAAGTGACCATCCAGCTCCTGGTAGAGCGGCAGGCCATCCTGCTGGAAGGCGATGAAGCCACGATCGGTGGGAATGCCGCGCAGCCGGGTGATGTTCTGCACCTCGCCGCCGGTGGCCTCGACATGGATGCCGGGAACCGAGCCGAGCAGGTCGGCGTAGCTTTTCGGTGCGAGTTTCTGCACGTCTTCGCGGCTGAGTGAATTGACCGCGAAGGACGCATCGAAGCGACGCTGGGTGCGTGCCGCACCGGTAACCACCACCGCATCCAGCGTTGCAGCGTCGGCACTGTCCTTGTTCTGGACGGGGGCGTCCTGCGCAGACGCACTGCCGTGCAGGGTGATCAGGGCCAGGGAGATGCCCAGGACCAGAGGGCTGATGTTCATCGGAGGGCGGCCATGCAGGGAAGGGGGACCGCTGCACGGTAGGTCCGGGCGATGACGGAATTGTTTACTTCGGCGGAAATAAACAATTAAGCGAGGGCGTCGGCGCCCAGCTGATGGATCGGCAGCAGCGCCGCGCCCACCGATACCGCAGATCCTCCCAGCCGCGACACATGCACCTGCGGCAGGCGCAGGCTGTCCAGCGCACTGCTCCAGCGTGCCGGTTGCTGCAGGTGTTGCCCCAACACTTCCAGTACCTGCCTTGGCAGTGAGCCGGACAGGATCACGGCGCCAGGATCGAGCCATGCCACACCGGTATTGGCCGCCACGCCCAGCTGGTTGCCCGCACGTTCTGCCCAGGCATTGATGATGCCGGCATGGGTGTGCAGGCAGGCCTCCAGTTCGAACAGTGAAGGAATGCCGGCGCCGGCGTCGCGCAACGTGGCCAGCAGGTCGATGCCCGAGGGACGCGGTGCGTCCATCCGGAACAGGCGACCGATATCGCCGGCATTGCCGAACTCACCGCGCATCACATCACGTCGATGGATCACGCCACCGCCCACGCCGTGGCCGACATACAGCAACAGCGCCGACGCGCAGTCGCGGATCAGTCCGCTGTCGTAGTATTCCGCCAGCGCCGCCAGGGTTGCATCGTTCTCCACCCAGACCGGGAAACCGAAGTAGTCTTCGAAGAACTGGTCGTTGTCGATATCGCGCCAGCCATGCAGCCAGTCCACCGCGTGCCGGCGTGCCGGACCGGTTTCGACCACGGGCCCGGGAACCGCCACGCCGAGGCCCAGGAAGCGCGCGCGCATGAGCCCGGTGCGGCTGGTGAGGCTGCGCAGGCGCTGGTCCACCGCGTGCACGAAGTCGTAAGGATCTGCGCTGTCGAATGCGGTTGCATCGCGGGCGATGACCTGGCCGGCAAAATCCACCAACGCGATCTCCAGCCAACCGGGGTGCACCGTGGCACCGGCGGCATAGCCACCCCGCCCGGACAGTGCCAGTGGCACCGATGGACGCCCCCGTTGGCCATCGGACAGTTGTCCCTGTTCCTCGATCACCTCCAGCATCAACAGTTCACGCGCCAGGCGGGTCAATGCACCGTTGTGCATGCCCAGCTGGTGGGCAATGGTAATGCGGGGAACAGCGCCCATCGTGCGCAACAGCCAGATGATGCGCTTGTGGTCGGCATCCAGCGCGATCAGCGGTTTGCGGCGCAGCCGCGATGTAGGAGCCAGGTTCATGGGTGCAGCCCCTCGGTATGCGGCAGCGCGACCGGCCAGGCCAATGCGGCCAGCGACAGCAGACTGCCGACGGCAACCAGCGAGACCAGTGCGGCAGAGGTGCCCGGATCACCGGCCTGTATGCCGGGCAGCAGCTGGCCCAGCAGCAATGAGGAGGCGGCAATGGACAGTTTCATGGTTCCAGTGAGCAGCGCAAAACAGCTAAGGTCATCCTCGCGCCCGCTGCGGGCGGCATGGCGACGGGCGATCAGCGCGGTGCGCCGCCACAGCACCAGGCCGACACTGGCTACCGCCGCCCCATGGACAGCGGCACACGCAATCGCTACAGGCAGGGAGGGCTTGGCCTGGTAAACGCAGACGGCAGCGATGACCAGCACCGACATCAGCGCGATCAGGCCTGTCTCGCTGCACAGCGGGGGGCGCAGGCGCAGATGGAGCCAAGGCGCGACCACCATGCCAGCCACCATCGCGAAGGTCAGTGCTGCCCCATGTTCGGCGAAGGGGAACAGACGCCCGGCCAGGCCAACCAACGCGGTCTCCGCCGCCGCGGCCAGCAGAACCGGCAGCAGTGCCGGCAGCGGCAGGGCGCCGGCAACGGGCCTGCTGGTTGTGGCGGGCTGTGCGGGCGTGGCGACGCAGGCCAGGGGAAGCGCGGCGGCCGCGATCAGGATGCCGATGATCATGCAGATCAGCAGCGCGCTGCCACTGCCTGCAGATTCAGGTGCACCGACCACGCCGAACAGTGCTGCAGCGATGCACAGCTTGGAGATCGGTACCACTACCGCGCGAGCGGAAACGTAGCGCATGGCCTCGTTCTCGTCGCGGGGCAACAGCGAAGTCAATGCATTCTGGGCCACGTCGTAAACCGCGTAGCAGGTACGGAACAAGAGCGAGGCGGCCAACAGCGGCAGGAAGGCGGGCTCGGTCGCGGTGCTGGGGCTGAACAGCAGGCAGGCGCTGGCGGCGGTGCCGAGCCCGCCGATCAACTGCAGGCGCAAGGCGAGGCGACGCTGGTCGTGCAGGCGGGTGAACACGGCGGCCAGCAGCAGGTCGAGCACGCTGCTGTAGGCCAGGGAGATCGCCAGCAGTTGGCCGGTGTGGGCAGCCGACAGCCCCAGCCGCGCGTGCAGGTAGTAGCCGAGTGCCAGGTCCACGAACGACCAGACCAGAGTGCGGGCGAAGTGGCCGGCGGCATAGAGCTGCCGCAGCGATGGCTGCGCGTTCAACGCTGTTTTTGGGGGAGGAGGCCGGAGATCCGGGATCGTTCTACTACCCCTGTGTGACAGCGGTCTGACATGGTGCGAGGTCGGCCATTCAGCGAGTGGCTTGCAGCACACGCCGTGGGCGAGCAGCATTGACCGTGCTGCGCCCCACAACGCCTCACGCAGAGCCTTCTTCGCCGAATGGAGCAACGTATGAAGCTGTTGTCCGCTGTGTTGTTGTCTGCGCTTTCATTCCCCGCCGTTCCGGCGCTGGCAGTGGAGGCGTCTCCTTCACCGCTGCTGGGGCGCTGGTCGCTGGATATCGCTACGTCTGCGTTGCCCGAGGCGCAGCGCCCGAAGCAGGTGGTGCTGGAGTTCAAGGACGCCGGTGCGGGGCGTTGGAGTTCACACGTGGACATCGTCCTGCACGATGGCAAGACCATGAAATCCGACGGCACGCTGGCGCTGGATGGTACGCCGGGCGCCCTGTCCGGCACCTATGGCGCGGACAAGGCCAACCTGAAACTGCCAGCGCCGAACACCCTGGTGATGCAGCTGGTGGACCACGGCACGCCGGCCTCCACCCGTATCTATACCGTCGCGGCCGACCGCTCGACGATGACCGAGACCAAGGCGTTCTACGGCCACGACGGTACGCCGATCCTGCAGACCAATCTGTTCAAGCGAATGCCCTAGCGTTGCCGCCGGCACCACGCCCGTAGAACGGGCGTGGTGAATGCAGCAGCCTTACACCGCAGCAGGGTCGCGCTTGCCGGTGTCGATGCCGTACTTGTCGATGGCGTCCTGCATCCGCGCGCGCTCGATGCGGCCTTCGTCGGCCAGCGACTTCAGGGCGGCCAGCACGATGAAGTGGCGATCCACTTCGAAGAACGTGCGCAGCGACTCACGCGTGTCGGAGCGGCCGAAGCCATCGGTACCGAGCGCGGTGAAGCGGCGGTCGTTGATGAAGGGACGGATCTGGTCGCCGACGATCTTCATGTAGTCGGTGGCCACCACCACCGGGCCTTCATGGCCCTGCAGGCACTGCTGCAGGTAGGGCACGCGGGGCTCCTCGGCCGGATGCAGCAGGTTCCAGCGCTCGGCAGCCAGGCCATCGCGGCGCAGTTCGGTCAGGCTGGTCGCGCTCCACACATCGCTGGCGATGCCGAAGTCCTGCTGCAGCAGTTCTGCCGCGGCTTCCACTTCGCGCAGGATCGAACCGCTGCCCATCAGCTGCACGCGTGGCTGCGAGTCGCTGTCGGCGGCCGTCGGGTGCAGCAGGTACAGGCCCTTCAGGATGCCGGCCTCGGCGCCCTCGGGCAGCGCCGGTTGCGGATAGTTCTCGTTGAGTACGGTGATGTAGTAGTAGATGTCTTCCTGCTCGACGTACATGCGGCGCAGGCCGTCGTGGATGATCACCGCCAGCTCGTAGTTGTAGGTCGGGTCGTAGGATACGCAGCTCGGGATGACCGACGACAGCACGTGGCTGTGGCCGTCGTCATGCTGCAGGCCTTCGCCCATCAGCGTGGTGCGGCCGGAGGTGGCACCCAGCAGGAATCCACGGGTGCGCGCATCGGCGGCGGCCCAGGCCAGGTCACCGACGCGCTGCAGGCCGAACATCGAGTAGAAGATGTAGAACGGGATCGTCGCCAGGCCGTGGTTGCTGTAGGCAGTGCCGGCGGCGATCCACGAGCAGATCGCGCCGGATTCATTGATGCCTTCCTGCAGGATCTGGCCGTCCTTGGCTTCCTTGTAATAGCTCAGCTGGCCGGCATCCTGCGGGGTATACAGCTGGCCCAGGTAGGAGTGGATGCCGATCTGGCGGAACAGGCCTTCCATGCCGAAGGTGCGCGATTCATCGGGCACGATCGGAATCACCAGCTTGCCCAGTTCCGGGTCCTTCAGCAGGCTGGTGA
Organism: Stenotrophomonas maltophilia group sp. Smal13; assembly: GCF_030236855.1. NCBI lineage: Bacteria > Pseudomonadati > Pseudomonadota > Gammaproteobacteria > Lysobacterales > Lysobacteraceae > Stenotrophomonas > Stenotrophomonas maltophilia group sp. Smal13. Next base: position 24,660 of record NZ_JASJSQ010000050.1, on the reverse strand, counting down.
GAATGCGCACGAAGCCCATGGTGGTGGACTGTCCGCGATCGCCGCTGCCCTGCAGCTGGGTATTGAAGATCGACAGCGGCGGCAGCGGCAGCGGATCGACCTTGGCCAGGCGCGCGGGTAGTTGCCCGCCCTGGATGCGGCGGCGCTCGGCGAAGTAGATGGCTTCGGCGCTGCCCGGTTCCGGGCGCAGATAGGGCATCTCCTCCAGCTGGTCGTCGCTGACCGGCAGGTTGAAACGGTCGCGGAAGGCGCGCACCGCGTCGGCGCTCATCTTCTTCAGCTGGTGGTTGATGTTCTGGCCTTCACCGGCTTCACCCATGCCGAAACCCTTGACCGTCTTGGCCAGGATCACGGTGGGCCGGCCGCTGGTGTTCACTGCCTGCTGGTAGGCGGCGTACACCTTCTGCGGATCATGGCCACCACGCGCCAGCGCCCAGATGTCGTCGTCGCTCATGTGCGCGACCAGCTCCAGCAGTTCGGGGTAACGACCGAAGAAGTGCTCGCGCACGTAGGCACCGTTCTGCGACTTGAAGGTCTGGTAGTCGCCGTCCACGCATTCCATCATGCGCTGGCGCAGCAGGCCGCTGTGGTCGCGGGCCAGCAGGTCGTCCCAGCCGCTGCCCCAGATCAGCTTGATCACGTTCCAGCCAGCGGCGCGGAAGGTGCCTTCCAGTTCCTGGATGACCTTGGCGTTGCCACGCACCGGACCGTCCAGGCGCTGCAGGTTGCAGTTCACCACGAACACGATGTTGTCCAGCCGCTCGCGGCCGGCCAGCGAGATCGCCGCCAGCGACTCGGGCTGGTCCATCTCGCCGTCGCCGAGGAAGGCCCAGACTTTGCGGCCCTGGTGTTCTTTCAGGCCGCGGTATTCCAGGTAACGCATGTAGCGCGCCTGGTAGGCGGCGGTCAGCGGGCCCAGCCCCATCGACACGGTGGGGAACTGCCAGAACTCCGGCATCAATCGCGGGTGTGGATACGAGGACAGGCCTTCGCGCCCGGCTTCGCGGCGGAAGTTGTCCATGCGCGCCGGATCGATGCGGCCTTCCACGTACGCGCGGCCATAGATGCCCGGCGCGGAGTGGCCCTGGATGTAGATCATGTCGCCGTCGAAGGTGTCGGTACGGCCACGGAAGAAATGATCGAAGCCCACGTCGTACAGTACTGCCGCCGACTGGTAGGTGGCGATGTGGCCACCGACGTTGGAATGCTTGCCGGCACGCAGCACCATCACCATCGCATTCCAGCGGATCATCGCGTTCAGGCGGCGCTCGATGGCCAGATCACCCGGGTAGGCCGGCTGGCGCTCGGGCGGGATGGTGTTGACGTAGGCGGTCCAGGCACGGGTATGCAGGTCGCCGTGCTGCTGTGCATCCAGCTCGCTGAGCTGGTCGATCAGGTAGTGCGCGCGCGGCCGGCCACCGGTCTGCATCACCGCTTCCAGTGATTCACGCCACTCGCGGGTTTCCAGCGGATCGGTATCGAAGGGAATGAGCGCTTGGTTCATGACTGTCTCCAGAGGGCGCCGGTCGGACTTCTGCCTGGGCGACAACACCGGCAGGGCGCACAGCACTGGAGCGGGGTCGCAACGGCGGGGCCGTGACGCGAAGGGCGACCGTGGCGGCCGCCGAGAAGACAAGCGTAGGCCCGGCCCCCCGGCTTCGATAGGCGGGCAGGGCTTGGGTCTCTGGCAAGCAAGGGTTGGCACGTGGCGCCGTATCATGGGCGGGCGCGCCGGGTGCGGCCGCTGATCAGGCCGGGGACAGGCCCGGGAAGAACATCGGGATGACCGCCACACCAACCCCCAGCAGGCACCAGGCCACGATCGGCAGCCAGCCTGAGAGCTGCTGGCAGCGTTCCGGCAAGCGGCGTCCTCCGATCCACAGCAGCAGGGTGAGCAGGCCCAGCGCGTAGGCGAGGGCGACGACCACCGGATGCACGTGGACGACACGGCTGGGCGGCCACATCTGCTGCTGGTAGGCGGTGGTGTGGGCGACCAGCAGCAGGAACAGCAGGCTGCTGAGGGTGTTGATGGCGGTGCGGGCGTTCATTGCGGGGCACTCCTTGTGCCGGCTGCTGGAAACTGCAGGGGCGGCATTCTAGCGGCTGCGTGCCGGCAGTTGAAACGCCACTGTCATCGATGGCCGTCACCCTGCGGGGCTTTCCAGCCTTGGGGTGGTTGGCCGGCCGTGAACAGCGTGAGGATCTGGGAGAAGAGCTATGCGCTGCGGCGGCGGCTGCTGCGCGGCTTCTTCCTGCGCCGGGGTTCTGCCAGCGAAGATGCCGAGGATCTGGCGCAGGAGGTTTACCTGCGGCTGCTGCGCAGCACCGGTGAGCATGCCGACGCGGTCGAGAACCCGGAAGCCTACCTGTTCACCGTGGCCGCCAATCTTGCACGGGAGCACGCGCGCGCGCGTTCGTCGCTGCCGCCGCTGGAGGACGTCGACCTCCTGGCCGAAGTGTTGAAGAGCGAAGAAGACATCGAAGGCGAATTCGAGCGCGCGCAGCGCTGGAGCGATATCCGCAGCACCATCGCACGGCTGCCGGCGACCACGCGGCGGGTGATGGAGCTGCATTATCGCGACGGGCTGGACTGCCCGGCAATCAGCCAGCAGCTGCAGGTCTCGGTGCATATGGTGCGCAAGCATATCGGCAAGGGGCTGGACGCCTGCAGGAAGGCGCTGGGCGCCAGGGAGCTCACATGAAACGGAATCCATCGGGTGCGGCCGACGACGTGATCGCCAGCGAGGCCATGGACTGGTTCCAGCGCAATCGCGAGGGCGTGCTGGGCGAGGCGGAGCGGGTTGCGTTGCTGGACTGGATGAAGCGCTCGCCGGAGCATGTGCGCGCCTATATGCACGCGCTCGCACTGCACCGGCAGATTGGTGAGGCGCTGCAATCGGCATTGGCTGAAGAGGCCTCGGTGCCGCCACAGCAGGCCGCTGCCAAGGTCGTGCCGCTGTTCGGACACGCACAGGCCCCGCTGCGCAGTGCGCCGCACAGCCGTCGCACGCGTTGGTGGGTGGCGGCTGCCGCAGCCTGTATCGCCCTGCTCGGCGTGGGCCTGGTACCGCAGCTGATGCCCACCGAGCAGCTTTACAGCGCCGGACATGGAGAAATTCGTGACCTGGTGCTGCCCGATCAGACCCAGGTGCGGCTGAACGCGGACAGCCGCCTGCGGGTGCGCATGGGCGGGTTCAGCCGCAGGGTGGAGCTGCTGCAGGGCGAGGCCACGTTCGACATCGCCCAGGACCGACGGCCGTTCGAGGTGCAGGTGAACGGATTGCAGATCCGCGATATCGGCACGGTGTTCGACGTGTCGCGACGGCTGCAGGGCACCCGCATCGGTGTGGTTTCCGGCGAGGTGGAAGTGTGGAGCCACGGTGCGGATGCGCGGCGTCTTGCACAACTGGGCAAAGGCCAGGTGGTGCAGGTCGACGCGCGCAGCCATGCGGTCGAGTCGTTGGATGTGCCGTTGTCGATGCTGCTGGACTGGCAGCAACGCAAGGTCTCTTTCCTGGACGAGCGGCTGGATGAGGTGGCCGCCGCCTTCAACCGCCACAACCAGGTGCAGGTGCGGGTGCTGGATGAAGGTGCGGCGTCGGCGCGGTTGTCCGGCAGCCTGGACGCGCATCGCATCGGTGCGCTGCAGACCTTCCTCGAGCGCGATCCGCGTTTCGTGGTGCGGCGCGAAGGCGACACCGTGCGGGTTGGCAGTCGCTGAGGTCGACATGGCCGTGGGTTGTCAGAAAAAATTCATCAAATCCGCGTTCTCCACTTCGGTGGATGCGGGCTCTTACTTGGGAGAAGCCGCTGCCGAGTCACGCAGCGGCACCTGCTGCTTTCTCTCTTCCAAGGACCCGTGATGCGCAACACGCTTTACCTGTCGATCATCCTCGCGCTGTCTCCCTGCAGCGTGCCGCTGGCGGCTGCGGCCACTGCCGATGGCCTCGAGGCCCGCGTTTCGGCGCCGATCGCGGCGCAGCCGCTGGCGCGCGCGCTGGAGCAGTTGTCGCGCAGTTCCGGCGTGCAGTTCCTGTATTCGGGCAGCGGTGAAGTGCACATGGCCGGTGCGGTGCCGCGCGGTGCCACCGTCAAGCAGGCGCTGGACGCGCTGCTGGCAGGGACCGGCCTGGGCTACACCGTGGTGGATGGCAACGTCATCGCCATTGATCCTGCGCCGGCACACAACGAACCGAAGCCGGCCGCGCCGAAGCCGCGCGAGGCCGAAGCGGTGGTGGCGCCGACCCTGGGCACGGTGAAGGTGATTGCTGCGCATGAGGTGATCGACCAGAAGAAGACCTCGCCGGTGATCAAGGATTCGGTGGTCTACGACGAGATGGACAGCTACGGCGACGAGACCCTGGCCGAGAGCCTGATGGCCGCGCCGGGCCTGAGTGCCGTGGAGGATGCCGGTGAGCCCCGTTACGTGACGGTGCGTGGCGTGCAGGCCAACCTCAACTACACCACCATCGACGGCATCGCGATTGCCAGCGTGGGTGGCAGTGGCTCGGGTGAGCGCATGAACAACCTGCAGCTGATTCCCAGCGACATCGGCACCCGCACCGACATCTACAAGAGCTTCAGCGCAGAGCAGGCGCCGGATGCGATCGGCGGCGTGATCGACATCATCAGCCGCAGTGCCTTCGACCGGTCCGGCAAGTACGTGTTCGCCGATGTGGCTGGTATCTACTCCACGGCCGAGACCAATGTCGAGCGCAGTGCCGGTGGCAACCACGAGACCCTGGGGCATTTCGGCAAGAGCGCCAAGATGGTGTTCTCCAACCAGTTCGGTGCCGACCAGGAATTCGGCCTTGTTGCGGTAGCGCGCTATGAGCAGCGTTCGCGCAACAGCGTCAAGCGCTGGGTGGAGTCGAACTACTACTACAACGACGCCGGCAAGTACCTCACCGACGGCACCACCGGGCCGGACGAGGCCAAGGGCTGGAACGGACTGCGTGCGCCGGGCAACTTCAGCACCGGCACCTACACCAACTTCATCACCAACTTCGGTGGCTCGGCCAAGCTGGAATGGAAGCCATCGGACGATCCTTTCTACGCATCGTTGCTGCTGTACTCGTACCGGTTCTACGAGAACTCGACGATGAACAAGACCGATCTGTACGGCAACGCCAAGTTTCCGATCCGCAACCAGACCGAAGACAGTGGCACCACCCAGATCAACAGCATCTACATCAAGAACCGCCACGACCGCTGGGACCGCAGCAACCGTGGCGCCATCGCCAGCTTCAACTGGGATATCGGTGATCGCTCGCGGCTGACCCTGCGCGGTGGCCACACCGAAGAGACCTTCCACAACAATCAGGTCTACTGGGGTGTGCGCGCCTACCCAAGCAATCTGTTCGTCGACTACGAGAACGACAGCCACGGCTTCCCGAACGCAGTGGCGGTTTCCGATTCCAGCCTGCTGACCAGCTCGGCGTTCAAGCTCAACCCGGCACAGGCCTATGTCTCGCCGCGCGACGCCAAGGAGAGCATCGACAACCTGCGTGCCGACTTCAGCTACAACATCGACGCCGATGCGCGTGGCTTCGGCCTGGCCGCCGGCGCCGAGTACCGCCATCTGAAGATCTGGCAGGACATCGACTTCGACTACTTCAAGAGCAGTGCCACGCTCAACGATTACCTGTATCCGGGTTCGACGCTGCTGGGCAGCGTGCCGGGCTTCCCGCTGATCGACAACCGCAAGTGGAACGAGGAACTGCTGCCGAAACTGGGCAACAACAATGCGGCGTATCCAAATGCCAACTTCACCAGCGACTACAAGTACGTGGAGGACATCACCAATGCCTACGTGTCCGCACACTACGCCTGGGACCGACTGCTGCTGATCGGCGGCCTGCGCTACGACCACACCCGCTTCGATGCCTACAGCCCATTCAGCGATGATGGCGGCACTACGTATACCTCTGCCTTCCGCAATACGAGCGGTGGCTACAACAACCTGCTGCCTTCATTGAATGCGACGTTCAAGTTGAGCGAGGACCAGCGCCTGCGCTTCTCCGCCAGCCGCACGCTGGGCCGGCCGACACCCAGCAACATCGCCCAGGCCACCAGCACCAGCTGTGGTGATGACGAGGAGGGCAGGGGCTTCTGCACCATCAAGCAGGGCAACGCCAACCTGCAGCCGCGCCGTTCCACCAACATCGACCTGGCGTGGGACCTGTACTTCAACGGCAACAACGGCCTGGTCTCGGTGGCACTGTTCGACAAAGTGATCAAGGACGACATCTACACCCTGACCACCTTCGAGAACGTTGGCGATACCCGCTACCGGGTCACCCAGCCGATGAACACCGACGAGTCCAGGCTGCGCGGTGTCGAGTTCGCGGTGGCCAACCGCAACCTGCAGTGGGGCCGCCAGCGCTTCGACATGTACTTCAACGCAACGCGGCTGGAAGGCCAGACCAACTACCGCATCAGTGATGGCACCGAACGCCGCCTGGACCGCCTGCTGTACCAGCCGGACTGGTCGCTCAATGGGTCGGTGATCTGGCGCATGCCGTGGAAGAGCGCACAGCTGCGCCTGTCCGGTACCTACCGCAGCCGGATGCTGGTCGACTTCGGCGATACCCAGTGGCTGGATTCGTACTACGACCCGTATATGACCTTCAACATGGGCTTCAGCCACAAGGTCAGCAGGCACGTGACGCTGAAGTACGAGGCCAAGAACCTGTTCAACACCCAGCCGACCTACAGCACCGGCCCGAACGGGCGCTTCCGTACCGAGATCGACGACTACGGCCGCTTCTTCTATTTCCACATCATCTACAACTGAGGGCGCAGCCGTGGATACGATCAATCGCAGGCGATTCCTGGCCCTGGCCGGCCTGTCTGCTGCCGGCGCGTGGATGGGCACGGCGCACGCGCTGGCCGCACAGACCGATGCCGCCGCGCTGAACCCGCGCAACCTGCTGGCGTCGCCGCGGTTCGCCAGCACGCCGTTCACCCTGGGCGTGGCCTCGGGTGATCCTTCGGCCGATGGCATGGTGCTGTGGACACGGCTGGCGACCGAGCCGCTGGTGTTCGGCGGTGGCATGCCGACCCGGCCGATGGTGGTCGAATGGCAGCTGGCGGCGGACGAGGGCATGCGCAAGGTGGTACGCCAGGGTTCGGCGATGGCGCATCCCGAACTCGGCCACGCTGTGCACGTGGAGCTGGGTGGGTTGGCGCCCGCACGGCCTTACTGGTACCGCTTCACCGTAGGCGGCCACGCCAGTGCGGTCGGTTGCACCCGCACGCTGCCCGCAGCCACGGCCGCAGTGGATCGCGTGCGCTTTGCGGTGGCCGGTTGCCAGCACTACGAAGAAGGCCACTACACCGCGTGGCGGCGCATTGCCGAGGAACCGCTGGATTTCGTTTTCCACTACGGTGATTACATCTACGAAGGCGAAAGCCAGCCGGGCCTGCGGAAAATGAACGGCCAGCCGTTCACCAACCTGCGCAATCATGTCGGGCCGCAGACCTACACGCTGGACGACTACCGTCGCCGCTACGCCCAGTACAAGAGCGATGCCGACCTGCAGGCCGCGCATGCGTCGGCGCCGTGGTTCGTCACCTTCGATGACCATGAAGTGGACAACAACTGGGCCGGCGCCGAAGACCAGGACGATACGCCCAGCGAAGTGTTCCTGCTGCGCCGCGCACAGGCGTTCCAGGCCTACTACGAGAACATGCCACTGCGCCGTTCGGCATTCCCGCGCGATGGCCACATGCAGATGTACCGGCGTGCACGCTACGGCACGCTGATGGACCTGCACCTGCTCGACACCCGCCAGTACCGCAGCAAGCAGGTGAACATGGCGCTGCGTGAGGAGGTGGAATCGCCGGAGCGCAGCATTGTGGGTGCGAAGCAGGAGCGCTGGCTGTTCGACGGCCTGGCCGATGCCGCGCCGCGCTGGCACACCATTGCCCACCAGGTGGCGTTGGGCAATTACATGCGCGAGAAGGACGGGATGGTGCAGTCGTCCGACGACCAATGGTCGGGCTATCTGGACAGCCGCCGGCGCCTGCTCGATCACATCCAGAAGGTGGGCTTCGGCAACGTGGTGACGGCGTGTGGCGACGCGCACCGGCATTACGCCAGCGACCTGGTGCAGGACCATCGTGATTCGGGCGTGGTCTCCAGTGAGTTCCTTGCCACTTCGATCACGTCCGGCGCTGATGGCCAGGGTGTGGATGCATATGCCGAGAACCAGCTGCGGCACAGCCCTTATCTGAGGGCGACCACCGACAAGCGTGGCTATGTGCTGTGCGATGTCACCCGTGATGCGTGGATCGGCGACATGAAGACGCTGGATACCGTGATGCAGCCGAACGGAACGGTGCAGAGCTGGAAGCGCTACGCGGTCGAGCACGGCCGGCCGGGGCTGCAGGAGGCCTGATCAGGCACGCCCCCTTGTAGAGTCGAGCCATGCTCGACTGCTTTTCGATCGTTCTTCGATCATTGACCGGAAAAAGCAGTCGAGCATGGCTCGACTCTACAAGGGCGGAGCGGCTCAATCGTGCTCGAACCGCAGTGGTTCGCTGCCCATCGCCGGGTCGCTGGTGCCAGGATGCCCATCCTCGGCGCGGCCCGCCAGGCGCAGCACACTCTCACCTGCGCTGACCTGCAGGTCATACCAGCCGGCGGTAGGCGTTGCATCCCACGCCAACGAAGTCTCTGCATCCGCGGGCAGTGCCAGCGTCTGCTCGGGCATGTGCCCGGCATAGGCACCGGCATGCACGCGCACTTGCTGTGCACTTTCACCCAGATTGCGCAGGTGCAGCCGCAGCTGGCCGTCGGCGCGCTCGACCGACGCATGCACAACGGGTCCTTTGGCAGCGCCCTGGAAGTGACGGTGGAAGCCGTTCGGGCCCAGCAGCCAAAGGTCGTAGCGACCGTGCACATCCAGCGGCCAGCGCTCCCGCAGTGGCGTGCCCGGTATCAGTGTATAGCGGCGTGGCACCGCACCCAGCCGTAGCCGATCGTAGACATGCAGGACCGCTGCCGCACCTTCGCAGGACAACACCAGTTCCACGCCCGATGTGTCGATCGCAGCAATCGATGCCTGCGGCCGGTAGGGCAGGGCACGCGCCGGGCGTACGCCACGTTCCTGTTGCGCCGGTTCCAGCCCCTCCGGCAACGCCGGCACGGTGCGTCCCGGCAGGGCGGCGGCACGTGCGGCCACCGCGCTCACATCGGGCAGGCCGTGTATGAACGGGCGGGTATCGCGCTGGGCGAAGTCGAAGGCGTTGCTCAGGTCTCCGCAGACCGCACGGCGCCAGGGTGAGATATCCGGTGCGGCCACGCCGAAGCGGCGTTCGATCAGCCGTATGACCGAGGTGTGGTCGTACACCTGCGAATCGACCCAGCCACCGCGGCTCCATGGCGAAATCACGTACAGCGGCACGCGCGGACCCAGCCCATAGGGGCGGCCGCGCAGCTCGGCGGCGTCGTACTTCTCGTCGCCCGGTGCCGGATGGCGGTGGTACTCGCCTTCGGTACTGACCGAAGACGTACCCGCCCAGCCACCGTTTATCGGTGAAGGCGGTGCCGGTGGCGGCATGTGGTCGAAGAAGCCGTCGTTCTCGTCGAACATCAGCAGCAGGGCGGTGCGGCTCCACACCTCCGGATCGGCGGTCAGTGCATCCAGCACGCGTGCGGTATAGGCCGCGCCCTGGGCCGGGCTGGAGGGGCCGGGATGCTCGCTGCCGGCCGCGTCGGCGATGATGAAGCTGACCTGCGGCAGACGCCCGTCGACCACGTCCTGGCGCAGTTGTGCCAGCCCACGCGTGCTGACCCCACGCGCGCGCAGCTGCGGGTCATGCCCCGGCGCAGCACGGTAGGCCTGGCGGAAAGACTCGAAGCCGGCCAGTGGGTTGTCGGTGAAGTTGTCAGCCATGTCCTGGTAGATCTGCCAGGAGACGCCCGCCTTCTGCAGGCGTTCGACATAGCTGGTCCAGCGATACGACGCCGGATGCCCGCCGTGCTCGGGGAAGTTGTCGTGCGAGTTGGCGATCACCGGGCCGCCAGCACGCGCGTGTGCATCATTGTGACCGGTCCACAGGAACACCCGGTTCGGGTTGGTTCCGGCCTGCATCGCGCAGTGGTAGGCGTCGCAGATGGTGAAGGCATCGGCCAGTGCGAACTGGAAGGGCAGGTCGCTGCGCTGGAAGTAGCCCATCGAATGGTTCTGCTTGGCCTTCGGCCATTGCCCCATGCGGCCGTGGTCCCAGGCGCGCTGTGCGTCCGGCCAGGTGTGTGGTGTGCCCTCCACCCGCATGTAGCCGAAGTGCGCAGCGGTATCCAGCGGGAACGGTGCGATCGCGCGCGTGCCGCTGGCATCGGGTTGCAGCCACAGGCTGCGCGTGCGGCCGCCGGCCTGCAGCGCCGGCGCGGGAGCCACGAAGCGATCGCCGAAACCACGCACGCCCGGCAACGTGCCGAAGTAGTGGTCGAACGAGCGATTCTCCTGCATGAACACCACAATGTGCTGCAGGTCTTCGAGGCTGCGCGTCTGCGCGGCGGGGGCGATCGCTGCGGCCCGGGCGATGCTGGGCAGCAGCGGGGAAAGGCCGGCGGCAACGCCGGCCTGCAACAACCGGCGTCGGCCGATATCAGTCACGGGCTCACTCACAGGTCCACACGGAAGGAGATGCCGACAGTGCGCGGGGCGCCGATGAAGGCGTTGTCGCGGCCGTCCACCCCTGCAAGATACCGCTTGTCGGTGAGGTTGCTCACCACCAGGTTGGCACCCATGCCCTTCAGGCGCGGCGACAGGCCCTGCAGGTCGAAGCCGATATTGGCGTTGAACACGGTGGCCGAGGGCAGCTTGTTGACGTTGGCGGCATCGAGGTAGCGCGTGCCGAGGTAGCGACCGGACAGGCCGAAGTTCCAGTTTTCGCCCTGCCAGTCGGCCGACAGCACCAGGGTCTGTTCGGGCTGGCCGATCACCTTGGCACCGTCGACGATGCCCAGCTGGGTATCACGTGCGGCATCGCCACTGCCCAGGTACTTGGAGCGGTTGTAGGTATAGGCGGCGTTGAGACGCCAGCCATTGTCCCAGCCGTAGCCGAACGCCGCCTCCAGGCCGTTGCTTTCCACGCCACCGAAGTTCTCGTAGACACCGTCGGTCTCGCCCAGGTAGTCGATGCCGCTGACGAAACCGGCCGGCAGATAGACGATGCGGTTGTCGAACTTGATGTTGTACAGGGTGACCGACGCGGTCAGCGGCCAGCGGCTGATGCGCATGCCGACTTCGATGTTGTCGGCGGTCTCCGGCTCGACGTTGCGGAAGCGCTGCGGGTCGGTCTCGCCGAGCACGCCGGAGGGAATGGCGGCGAAGTTCTGCGAGAAGCCAGCGAACAGCTCCATGCCTTCCACACCGGGCGCCCAGGTGAAGCCGGTGGACAGCAGCGGATCGGACTTGGAGTCAGATTTGACGTGCTCGCTGGCACCGATCACGCGGCGGCGCGACTGGTCGACGAAGAACTGCTTCACGCCCAGGCGTGCGCTGAACGGCCCGAAGCGGGCCACGTCCTCGACGTAGTACATCTGCTCGTCAACCTTGTACTTGTCCTCGAACTGCACCCAGTACGGCTGATGGTCGAAGGCGATGTCCTGGCCGACGTTGAGCAGGCGATGCCAGTCGCGGCGCGCCGAGCGGTCCAGCTTTTCCACCCACAGGCCGCCGCGGATCGTGTTGTCGACCGCACCGAAGGTCTGCCGCCATTCGACGTCGGCGGTCACGCCCATGCGGTCGTTGTCGTAGTGGGTGTGGCGGTAGGACTGCGCGCCCAGCACGTTGCCCGCGTAGCAGTTCGGATCGTACTCGGCAGTGAAGCCCAGCCGTGGGGTGCAGCTGGCCAGGCGCTGCGCGGCGCTGCCATCGGGATTGACGAAGAAAATCTGGCCGCGGTTACTGCCACCGTACACGGTCTTTCCACCGATGTACTCCGACTCCGGGCGACCGGCACCATCATCGCTGACCTGCGCCAGGTAGGGGGGCAGCCAGTCGCCACGACCTTCCATGCGGTGCCCGTAAGCCGCCACCGAGGCCTTGAAGCCGTTGCCGCCGTCGAAGGCCGCGCGCAGGTAGCCGAAGGTGTTCTCGCGCAGCGCACGCGAGCCGGAACGGTAGTTCTGGTCCAGGTACGGAATGCCGGTGAGGGTGCCGACCAGGTTGTCGCGGTCCGGATTGGTGGCGAAGCCCTTCGGCGAGACGCTGGTGTACTCCGGCTCGTCGGCATCGTTGTAGGACAGGTAGCCGGTCAGCGTCCAGCGATCCAGCTCGGTGATGAACTTGCCGGCGATGTGGTCGTTGCTGGTCTTGCCGCTGCCATCGATCCAGTCGTGCACACGTGCGGAAGAAGCGCTGACCCAGGCGCGGGTATGGCCGCCGAGCAGGCCGGTGTCGTAGCGCACGTAGTACTTGCGCGCCTCGTTGTCACCGGCACCGACCACGAAGCGCAGGCGGCTGTCCTGCAGTGGGTCGCTGGTGAGGAAGTTGAGCGTGCCACCCAGCGCCTCGTTCGAGCGCGAGGAGATGTCGGCAGTGCCCTGGCTGACTTCCACTGTTTCCAGGTCCAGGGTATCGATGTAGCGGTTGGCCAGCGAACCGCCACCGTAGCCCGAGCCGCCATTGGGCAGGCCGTCGATGGTGGTCCCGATCTGCTGGGTGTCACGGTTGGTCACGAAGCCGCGCATGCTGATCTGCGTGCCCCACACCGACGAACCGGTGGCATCGGCCTCGCTGACCACCACGCCGGGCACTTCGTTGAGCGCGTCGTTGACGCTGCTCATCACGGTCTGCCGGTTCAGTGTTTCCGCGCGCACCGAAGTCTTCGCGTAGCTGGTGGCCTGACCAATCACCTGTACCTGGTCGAGGGTACGCGCATCGCTGCTGCGCGCTTCGCCCGTATCGCCCTGCGGTGCTTCTGCGAGGGCGTCCAGGGCGGGGGCGATCAGCAGGGCCAGCAGCGAGACACGGGGAAAACGCGCAATCGTTCGCATCGAAACCGGACCTTCAGAGGGAGGAAACCCCGGAGTGTCGGCAGCGCCAATGACATCGGCATGACGTGGCAGCGCAGGAACGATGGCACTGTGGGGGCGGTCACGGCCTTCGGGTATGCTCGGCGCTTCAATGGACCTGAGGTGGTGACGATGCAGAAGCGATCGAAGATCTGGCTGGGAGGTGCAGCCCTGGTGCTGCTGGCAGGGTGCAACCGGACGCCCTCGGATGGAGAGGTGGCGCCGCCTGCGCCAGCCACGGCGGACGAGGCCGCAGCACCGGCCGCCGCCCCAGCGGGTTCAACGGCCGCCGCCGACGGCACCGCACTCACCGACCGCGATGGCAAGCCGGTGCCGCTGGTGCCTTTCGACACCGGCAGCGTGCCGCTGAGCGACACCACGCTGGGTGAGCTGCCGTTCTTCAGCCTGCCGCAGGGCTACGCGCCGCAGAACGCCCCGCACCCGCGCGCCTGGGCGCGCTTCCCGTTCCGGATGGGCGAGGGTGTGCATTGGGCGGAAGGTCCGAGCTGGTCGGCACGCATCGTGACCGACAGTGAGGCGGCCCCTGACAAGGCGTTCTCCGCGCTGGAAGTGCAGCGCAACTTCGACGGCGTGATCACCGCCGCCGGCGGCCGCAAGGTCTTTGAAGGCACGCTGCTGCGCGACATCTACTACGGCCCGCAACTGGAAGGCGAGATCGGGGGTGGCTTCATCGATGCGGTGAACGGTGAACAGGACGCACCCACCACCGTCTACGTGCTGCGCCAGGTCAACCGCACCGTGTGGGTGCAGCTGGCGGTGGACAGCAACGGCGCCGGTCTGGTGGTCGTGGATGACGTTCCGTTCAAGGCCACCGCGCAGTGGTCGGACAGTTTCCCGCACCTGTCCCTGCCGGCCGGCTATCGTGAGCGCAACACGCCCGAGCAGCGTGATTTCGATGCCTTCCCGTTCTGGACCGGAGATCACTTCGAACCGGTCGAGGGCCGCACCTTCGCTGCCGATTTCGACAAGGGCGAGCGCGAATACTCGATGCATGAAGTACGCCGCAACCTTGAGGCGATGATGGCCCAGGTCAACGGCACCAAGGTGTTCGAGGGGCGCATCCCGCACGAGGCGGCCGAGGGCGTGTCGAAGCAGGTGCAGTCGTCCTACGGCAACGCGGCCAGCTACAGCTGGGACAACTACGACACCCTGGTCTATCGCGTCGATCTGGCTGATGGCCGCCAGGTGTGGGTGCATGCTCGCCTCGAATACCTCAGCGCAGGCTGGGTCGTGGTCGAGCGCAAGGGTTTCACCCAGACCGCGGCGCTGCTGCCGGCCGATGCGTTGAAGAAGAAGCTGGACAGCGACGGCCGCGTGGCGATCCAGGTCAACTTCGCCACCGACAAGGCGCAGATCCTGCCGACGTCCGAACCGCAACTGGCGCAGGTGCTGGACCTGCTGCGTGCCGACCCGTCGCTGAAACTGTCGATTGAAGGCCACACCGACAACAGCGGCGCGGCCGCGCACAACCGCAGCTTGTCCGAGGATCGTGCGCGGTCGGTGGTGGCGGCGTTGACCGCCAAGGGCATCGCCGCCGACCGCCTGCAGGCGGCCGGCTTCGGTGCCGACAGGCCGGTAGCCGACAATGGCAGCGAGCAAGGCAAAGCGCGCAATCGCCGGGTCGAGCTGGTCAAGCGCTGAACCACGCCCTCCTCAGTACCGCGCGTCCTTGGGTTTCGGGTCGCGCGGCCAGTCCTTGGCCTTGTTGGCGAAGTCCGGCCGCGGTTGGTTGATGAAGTAGCTGGCGATGTCCACCGCATCCTGGTCGGGCATCACCTGCTGCCCCAGTGGCGGCTCGCGGGTCACCGCCGGCGGCATGTTGTGCTTGACGAAACCGGCCGCCTTGTACAGGCGCGCCATGCCGGCGCCGATGTTGAAGCTGTGGTCGCCCCACAGCGGCGGGAAGGCGATGTCACCGCTGGCGTCGCGCCGGCCTTCGCCGTTGTCGCCATGGCAGGCGGCACACTGCACGGCGTACAGCGCCTGGCCACGGATCGGGTCCGGGGTCAGCGTGCTGTCGATGGGGCCCTCGCTGGGGGCGGCCACCTTTGCACCGTCTGGCACGGGACTGCTCAGCCACGCCATATAGTCGAGCATGGCGCGCATCTGCGGTGAGTCCTTCGGTAGCGGCTTGCCGTTCATCGAGCGCTGCAGGCAGCCATTGATGCGCTCGGTCAGCCCGATCACCTTGCCCGGGCGCGGCATGTAACGCGGATAGGCGCCGCCGCCCGTATTGAAGTAGTGGTTGCCGAACGGTCGCTTGCCCTCGGCCATGTGGCACGAATTGCAGTTCAGATCGTTGCCGACGTTGTCCGGCAGCAGCCGTGCGGTCTCGTTGAGGAGGCGGCGGCCAAGCATCACCGATTCGGCATTGCCGAGCCCGGCGATCTCCTCGGCGCTGGGTGCGTGGTAATGGCCGACCACCTTGCCCTGCGCATCGAGGATATCGATCGTGCTGGCTACGGCAGCATCCAGGTCCGGGTACAGATGGCGATAGGCGAGGGTGCCGGCGCCGGCCAGCAGCACGAGGGTGACCACGCTGCCGACCAGCAGGCGGGAGCGTTTGCGCGAACGTTTCATCGTGCGGCCTCCTGCGGAACGTAGTGCACCGGCTTGTCACGCACCACCCGGCGCATGCGCGCCACGTCGACCTCGCTCACCGCGCTGGCCTGGTTGCCCCAGCTGCTGCGGATGAAGGTCAGGATCTGTGCCAGCTGTGCATTCGGCAGCTGCTCGAAACCGGGCATGGTGAAGGCCATGCGGTCGTGCGGGGTATGCGGCGTGCGGCCGCCGATCAGGGTTACCTGTACCAGCGAGCTGGGATCATCGGCGAACACGATCGAGTTGCCGGCCAGCGCCGGGTAGACCCGTGGCATGCCGCGGCCGTCGGCGCGATGGCAGGCCTGGCAACGCTCGGCATAGGCCAGCGAGCCGGCCACGCGATAGTCGCCACTGCGTAGTGCGGCGGTGGTGGTGTCGGTACCCGGCGACCACTGCGCACTGCGGCCCTCGCGCGCCGGCAGCTGTTTCAGGTAGCGGGCCATCGCCAGCAGGTCGGCGTCGGACAGGTACTGCGTGCTGTGCTCGACCACGTCGGCCATACCGCCGAAGGCCGCGGAGCGATCGGTGCGTCCGGTGCGCAGGAAGTCGACGATCTCGCCCTCGTTCCAGCTGGCCAGACCGGTTGATTCATTGCGCAGGTTCTTCGCATACCAGCCTTCCAGCACCGAGCCGGACAGGAACTGGCGGCTGCCATCATCGGCCATCGCCTTTTCCTGGAACGCCAGGCCACGTGGCGTGTGGCAGGCGCCGCAGTGGGCCAGGCCTTCCACCAGTTCGGCGCCGCGCTGCTGGCCGGCATCCAGCGACGGATCCGGGTTGAACGTACGCGGGCGTGCGAACAGCAGCTGCCACCAGGCCAGTGGCCAGCGCATGTTGGCCGGCCACGGGATCGTGCTGTCGGCGTTGCCCTGCTTCACCGGCTGCACCGAGCCCATGAAGTAGGCGTACAGCGCCTTGATCTCGGCATCGCTGGCGATCACGTATGAGGCATACGGCATTGCCGGATACAACGGCTGCCCATCGTGACGGATGCCGCGACGTACCGCGCGCTCGAAGTCGGCGTAGTCGTAGGCGCCAATGCCGGTGTCCGGATCGGGCGTGATGTTGGTCGAGTAGATCGTGCCCATCGGCGTCTGCATACCGAGGCCACCGGCGAACGGCTTGCCGCCCGGTGCAGTGTGGCAGGCGGCGCAGTCGG
Organism: Stenotrophomonas maltophilia group sp. Smal13; assembly: GCF_030236855.1. Lineage (NCBI taxonomy): Bacteria > Pseudomonadati > Pseudomonadota > Gammaproteobacteria > Lysobacterales > Lysobacteraceae > Stenotrophomonas > Stenotrophomonas maltophilia group sp. Smal13. Next base: position 7,849 of record NZ_JASJSQ010000050.1, on the reverse strand, counting down.
CGGCGCGCGACAGGTACTGTCCCTGCGCGATCAGCGTCGGATCGTGGATGTCGACCTGCGCCGTCTGTCGCGGTGCGAACCAGTACGGCGTGGTGCGGGCGATGCCGTAGGCGGCGGCAAACGTGGCGGCCAGGGCAATGGCGAGCTTGAGCGAGGTGCGCATGGCGGCACTGTGGGCAATCCCGCGCGCGCGTTCATTGATCCGGATCAATGACTGAACGGATACAGCTTGTACACCAAGCTGAATCGTTCCTGCGTTGTCATCAAGCCGTCATCCGCGCGCGATAGATGGCCCACGCCCGCGTCGCTAACCTGCCACGCTGTCGCACCTTTTCCCCGATTGCCCATGAAGCGCCTGCTGCTGTTGTTGCTGGCGTGCGCCGGCCTGTGGCTGGCTGCATGCTCCTCCTCGATCAATGCCTCGTCCACCTCGCTCGCCGACAGGCTGATCGCGCCAGGTGGCGTATCGACCCTGCTCGATCGCCCGCGTATTGCCGCGGCCATCGCCGAACTGCCCAACCGCCATGGCTTCGCGCCGGGCCGCGATGGCGTGCCGATCTTCTGGCGTGTATTCGATCCCGGCGATTACGGCGCGCGTTACCACTACCTGCCGCAGCGCCACGAGAACGGCCTGCCGCTGGATACCGGCCTGAGCCTGGCAGTACCGCAGCCGTTCCGCGCGCAGGCCCCGCGCGGCACCGTAGTGCTGCTGCACGGTTGGATGATGAACGGCGATTCGATGCTGCCGTGGTCGCTGCAGCTGGCCGAATCCGGCTATCGCGTGATCACGCTGGACCTGCGCAACCATGGGCAGTCCGGTGCAGGTCCGTCCGGATACGGCACCTATGAATCCGACGATGTGGTGGATGTAATCGGCGAGCTGCGTGCACGTGGTGAAGTAAACGGCCCGCTGTACCTGTTCGGCGTGTCCTATGGCGCCGCCACAGCGGTGTTCACCGCCGACAAGCTGGGCGACCAGGTGGAAGGCGTGGTGGCGATGGAATCGTTCGCCAATGCCGGTGTGGCGATCCGCACGATGATCCCGCACCTGATGGGACTGCAGCCGGAAGGCCTGAAGGCGCAGGCGGTGGCGTCGTACGCGCGCTGGCGCTACGGCGGCCAGGACATCAACCAGGTGATCGCCGCCGCCAGCCGCCGCATCGACGTCGATCTGGACCGCGTGGATGTAGCGCGCGCGCTGGCCGATACCCGCGCCTGCGTACTGCTGCTGCACGGCCAGGGCGACCAGCACATTCCGGTCAGCCAGGGCCGCGAACTGGCGCAGGCCAATCCGCGCGCGCACTACATCGAGATGCGCGGCGAGGACCACATCACCCTGCCGCTGCGACTGGACCTGCTGGCGGGCGTGGTCGATGACTGGATGGCGCGCGACGAGCACCATCCGCAGAGTGCTTGCCCGGCGCCCCAGCTGCCGGCCCAGGCCGAGTGGCTGACACGCAGCTGAGAAAAGGGGACGGAGGGGATTAAGTCGTTTCCCGCACAGCTGGGCCAGAAACGACTTAATCCCCTCCGTCCCCTTTTTTCTGTCAGGCCACCCGTCTTGCCAGCGAGCGCGCAGACGCCGCGACGCCCAGCAGCAGCGCGGCCACGCAGAGGAAGGCGAAGCCGAGGCTGGTAGCGTGTGCGAGTGCGCCGATCGCTGCCGGTCCGGCGAGGATGCCGGCGTAGCCCAGCGTGGTGACCGCGGTGATGGCGATGCTCTCCGGCATCACCCGCTGTTGGCCCGCCATCGAGAACAGCGCCGGCACGATGTTGGCGCAGCCCAGCCCGACCAGTACGTAGCCGGCCAGCGCCACCGGGAACGATGGCACCAGCGTCGCCAGGGTGAAACCCGCAGCAGCGGTGATGCCGCCGAAGACCAGGGTGCGGGTCCGGCCGAGGCGCTCGACGATGCCGTCGCCGAACAGGCGCATCGCGGTCATCGCCAGGGTGAACAGTGCGAAGCCGGCACCGGCCTGGTCACGTGGCACCTGCCGCACTTCGGCGAGGAACACCGCGCTCCAGTCCAGCATCGAGCCCTCGGCGAGGAACACCACGAAGGCCAGCACGCCGATGAACAGCACCACGCCATGCGGCAGTGCCAGCAGGGGGCCTTCATGCAGGATCCGTTGTGGGCGCCAGTGCGGTGCCGACAGCACTGCCACCAGCAGCAGAGCGGCCACCGAAACCAACGCGGCCAGCCACAGCGGCGTACCCAGGATCAGGATGCCGGTCATGCAGCCGGCACCGACGAAGCCGCCGATGCTGTAGAAGGCATGGAATCCGGACATCATCGCGCGCCCGGCGTCGCGCTCGACCGCGACCGCCTGCATGTTCATCGCACAATCCAGTGCACCGACGCCGGCGCCGAACACGAACAGGGCCGCGCCCAGCGCTACCGGAGAGGGCGCCAGCACCAGCAAGGGCAGGGCGCACAGCATCATCGCGCAGGTGATCACCATCACCCGGCGGCATCCCAGCCGCCCGGTCAGCGCACCTGCCAGTGGCATCGCCAGCAGTGAGCCGAGCCCGAGGCACAGCAGCACCGCGCCGAGGCTGGCGTCGGACAGCCCGGCCTTGGCCTTGGCGTAGGGCACCATCGGTGCCCAGGCGGCGGTGGCGAATCCGGGAATGAAGAAGGCAGCGCGGGTGGCGTGCTGCTGGGCACGTGGGGATGAAGGCGTCATGCGCGATACGAAGCTCCAAGGATCATCCATGAAAACGTTCTCAAGCGGGATCGGCAAGTGCCATGCATGACATCCAGCGACGCATACGATTGCAGTGACCCGAATGCGTCACCGCTGATTAACGCCAAAGACGGACAGTGGCGACACGGTCGGCATTCCGCCGGCCGCTGCCGGAGATCCGTACATGAGCACGACACCGACCATCCTCCTCGTCCATGGTTTCTGGGGCGGGGCCGCACACTGGGCCAAAGTGATCCTGGAGCTGCATCGCAACGGCCATGACCGCGTGCAGGCGGTGGAGTTGCCGCTCACGTCGTTGGCTGATGATGCAGGACGCACCCGGAAAATGATCCGGCAGATCGACGGGCCGGTGCTGCTGGTCGGCCACTCCTATGGCGGCGCGGTGATCAGCCAGGCCGGCAACGAGGACAACGTGAAGGGCCTGGTCTATATCGCAGCGTTCGCCCCGGATGCCGGCGAGAGCCCCGGTGGCATCACCCAGCAGCATCTGCCGGAAGCGGCACCGAACCTGGCGCCGGACAGTGATGGTTACCTGTGGCTGCGCGCCGACAAGTTCCATGAAAGCTTCTGCCAGGACCTGAGCGACGACGAAGGCCGGGTGATGGCGGTGACCCAGAAGGCGCCGCTGGCCAGCACATTCGGCGATGTGATCAGCGACCCGGCGTGGAAGCACAAGCCGAGCTGGTACCAGCTGTCCCGCCACGACCGCATGATCGCGCCGGAAAACCAGAGGGCCATGGCCACGCGCATGCAGCCCAAGCGACTGCTGGAGCTGGATGCCAGCCATGCCTCGTTGGCCTCGCAGCCGAAGGAGGTGACCGCGCTGATCCTGGAGGCCTGCGCCGCCATCGGCGGCTGAGCCTGCGGCAGCGCGCCGCACCACAGCACATCGCACGACAGCCGGGGCGCAGGGGAGTACACTCCTGCGCCTGCGGCCATCCGGCCGCGTCCCCGTCTTCCCTCCAGCCGCCGCCAGAGGATCCCACCCGATCGTGGAGGTCCCGTCGTGCTGTCTGTGCCTGATGCCCGTATTCCGTCCCCCTTGCCGCGTCGCCGTGCGTTGCCGCAGGCGCTTGCCCAGGGCCTGCTGATCACCGCACTGGCCAGCAGCGGCATCGCAGCCGCGCAGTCCGCCGCCGAGCCGGACAAGGCCGCCGAGGCCCCGGCGTCGCAGACCCTGCAGACCGTGCAGGTCACCGCCAACCTGCTCGGCACCATCACCGAGGGCAGCGGCGCGTACACGCCCGGCACCATCGCCACCGCCACCCGCCTGGTGCTGACCCCGCGGCAGACCCCGCAGACCATCAGCGTCATTACCCGCGCTCAGATGGACGACTTTGGCCTGAACGGCATCGATGACGTGATGCGGGTGACCCCGGGCATCAGCATCGTCACCTACGACAGCGAGCGCACCGAGTACTACGCACGTGGATTTGCCGTGCAGAACTTCCAGTACGACGGCATCCCGATGTCGCGTGACTCGGCCTATTCGGCGGGCAACACGCTCAGCGATACCGCGATCTATGACCGCATCGAAGTGCTCAAGGGCGCGACCGGCCTGCTGACCGGCATGGGCGATCCGGGCGCGACCATCAACCTGGTGCGCAAGAAGCCGGGCAAGGAGTTCGCCGGCAGTGCCACGCTGGGTGTCGGCCGCTGGGATGACTATCGTGCCGAGATCGATGTTGGCGGCCCGTTGACCGCCGATGGACGCGTGCGCGGTCGTGCGGTGGGCGCCTGGCAGGACAAGCATTCCAATCTCGACTTCTACCAGCGCACCAGCAAGGTGGGCTACGCGGTGCTGGAAGCCGATCTGGGCGAGCGCACCCTGCTGACCGTGGGTGGCGATGCGATGGACAGCGACCCGAAGGGCTCGACCTGGGGTGGCATCCCGCTGCTGGACAGTGCCGGCAACTTCAATGACATGCCGCGTTCGTTCAACAACGGCACCCGCTGGAGTGGCTGGCGCCAGTATGTGCGCACCGGTTTTGCCACGCTCGAGCATACCTTCGCCAACGATTGGGTGGCCAAGCTGCAACTCAACCACCAGGTCAACGGCTATGACGCCGCACTGGCCGGCGCCGCCGCCGGCAATCCCGATCCGTTGACCGGCGAGGGCGTCAGCCTGTGGCTCGGCAAGTACGTTGGCAAGACCGTCAGCAATGCTGCCGACTTCTATGTGAGCGGTCATTTCGGCCTGTTCGGGCGGGAGCATGAGCTGGTGGTCGGTGGCAGCGCCTCGCGCAAGCGCTGGACCAATACCGGCTACGGCCCGCAGGCGGGGTTCCCGGATACCGTGCCGGACTACAGAACCTGGAATGGCGACATTCCCGAGCCGGAGTGGCAGCGCAGCTACAGCAACAACGAAGTGACGCGTGAGAACGGCCTGTATGTGGTCGGCCGTTTCGACGTGGCCGATCCACTGAAGGTGATCGTGGGCAGTCGCCTGGCCAGCTACCGCTCGCCGGACACGCGCGAGACCGGCGTGTTCGTGCCGTATGCCGGCGTGGTCTACGACCTTGGCGAGCACTATTCGGTGTATGCCAGCTACAGCACCATCTTCAAACCGCATAGCGAACGCGACGAGCAGGGCAAGGCACTGGATCCGCTGGAAGGCCGCAGCTACGAGATGGGCCTGAAGGCCGAGTTCCTCGATGGGCGCTTCAACGCCAGTGCGGCGCTGTTCCAGCTCGACCAGGACAACTTCGCCCAGCCCACTGGTGGCAAGACACCGGACGGGCAGGATGCCTATCGCGCCCTGATGGGCGTGCGTACCAAGGGTTACGAGCTGGAAATGTCGGGCCAGCTGGCCGAGGGCTGGCAGGTGCAGGGTGGGTTCTCGCACAAGATCGCCCGCCAGGCCGGTGCCAAGGTGACCACACTGGAGCCGGAAAACCAGTTCAGCCTGCACACCAGCTACCGCCTGCGTGGCGACTGGAAGGGGCTGACGCTGGGCGGTGGCGCGCGCTGGCAGGATTCCACTTTCGGCGAGATCACCAACCCGGCCACGCAGGCCAAGGTGGTGCATCGCACCCAGCCTTATTGGCTGCTGGATGCGATGGCGCGCTATGAATTCAACGATCGCCTGTCGGCCACGCTCAACGTCAACAACCTGCTGGACAAGCGTTACTACACGATCTTCAGCTGGTACAGCACCTACACCTGGGGTGAGCCGCGCAATGTGCGGTTGGCGATGACGTACAAGTTCTGACGCCGGTGGTGCTGTAGAGCCGAGCCCGCGCTCGGCTGGCTGTCAAACCGCAGCCGAGCATGGCTCGGCTCTACAAATACGCCCGCGATGCTTTTCGGCATCGCGGGCGTTGTCATTACAGCGGCAGGTCGAACACCAGCACTTCGGCGTCGTTGCCGTTCTCCAGGGTCAGCTGCGCTTCGTCGCTGACCTGCAGCGCATCACCGGCTTCCAGGGTGATGCCATTGACCTGCAGCTGGCCTCGGGCCACCTGCACATAGGCGCCACGACCGTTGCCGAGGGCGTGGTGCAGCTTCTGGCCGCCATCGAGGATGGTGGCGAAGATGCGGGCATCCTGGTGGATGCGCAGCGAACCGTCGGCACCGTTCGGCGAGGCGATCAGGCGCAGCTGGCCGCGCTTGGTTTCCGGGGCGAAGTGGGTCTCCTCGTAGGACGGGGTGATGTTCTCTGCGTCCGGGAAGATCCAGATCTGCAGGAAGTGCACGGTCTCGTCGGCGGAGTGATTGAACTCGCTGTGGCTGACACCGCTGCCGGCACTCATGCGCTGCACGTCGCCGTAACGCAGCACCGAACCGGTGCCCATCGAGTCCTTGTGCTCCAGCGCGCCGCCCAGCACATAGGAAACGATCTCCATGTTGCTGTGGCTGTGGGTGCCGAAGCCATGGCCGCCGATCACCTTGTCTTCGTTGATCACCCGCAGCGGTCCGAAGCTGACGTAGCGGGGGTCGTAGTAGTTGGCGAAGGAGAAGGTATGGCGCGAGGACAGCCAGCCATGCTCGGCCAGGCCACGGGTAGCGCTCTTGCGGATCTGCAGCATGATGGAATCTCCTTGTTCGATGGTTTCGATGGAGCGGGGTGGGCTGGTAGCCGCTGTGTTTCCCCGTTGGAGAGAAGTATCCGCTTGCGCCCGGGGTTTGAAAAACGGATAGTTTTGACAGCCATCATCGAAAAATTCGAATGCTCAAACTCAGTCTCGATGCCCTGCAGATCCTGGACGCCATCGACCGCCGCGGCTCGTTCGCCGGCGCCGGCAAGGCCCTGCACAAGGTGCCTTCGACCATCTCCTACACCGTGGCCAAGCTGGAGGAGGACCTGGGCGTACAGCTGTTCGACCGGGTCGGCCCGCGCGCCGAGCCGACCGAGGCCGGACGCGCCCTGCTGGACGAGGGGCGGCATCTGCTGCGCGCGGCCCGCGAGCTGGAACTGCGGGTGCGCCGGGTGGCGTCGGGCTGGGAGACCGAACTGACCCTGGCGGTGGACTCGGTGTTCCCGACCTGGCTGCTCGGCCCGGACATCGCCGCGTTTCGTGAGGCCGAGGCGCCGACCCGGCTGCGGTTGATCGGTGAGGCCCTGTCCGGTACCTGGGAGGCCTTGCTGGACCGCCGTGCCGACCTGCTGGTTGGTGCGCCGGGCGAGGGTCCCAGCGGCGGCGGTTACGTGGTCGAGCCGCTGGGTACGGTGGAGTTCGTGTTCGCGGTCGCCCCCGGTCATCCGTTGGCTGCAGTGCCGGGCGTGCTCGGACGCGAGCAGCTGGTCGAGCACTGCGCGATCGCGGTCTCCGATTCGGCGCGGCGGCTGCTGCCGCGCACGGTCGGTCTGTTGATGGGGCAGGAGATGCTGACGGTGCCGGACATGGCCAGCAAGCTGAAGTTGCAGTGCGAAGGCGTGGGCTTCGGTTTCCTGCCCGAGCCCTGCGCGCGTGCGGCGGTGGCGCGTGGCCAGCTGGTGATCCGCGAGGTGGAGGAGCACAAGCCGGAAGAGACCTTCTGGCTGGCCTGGCGCACCGGCGAGGATGGCGCCGCACTGCGCTGGTGGCGAGAGCGCCTGCGCAGGCCGGAGCTGCTGTCACAGTGGTGGCAGTCAATGGCCAGGGGGTAGGGGTACGGCAGGGCTGCGCCCTGCACCCGCTACGCTCAGCAGCTACAGCCCC
>NZ_JASJSQ010000004.1:0-114016 GCF_030236855.1 Stenotrophomonas maltophilia group sp. Smal13 | reverse complement strand
TTACACGACCAATCCACCCACGAGGGGCTGCGCCGTTCGCCGGAACCTACGCCGAAGGCGCAGGCTTCTGCCGAAGCAGACTGACCGCCAGGCCGCCAACAACCAACACGCCCAACCCCAGCAACGCCCACAACAGCCACGACTTCCAGTCGTGCTGCGGCTTCAACGCCGCATCGCCGGCCAGCGGTTCCGGGCTGCCTTCCAGGCGCGCCAGCGTCGGCTGCCACGACGGATCATTGCGCTGCCGCAGCTCCTCGATCAGCACACCGATCGGCGCCTCCATCCGGCGCGCAGTCGAGCTGCCCACCGCCAGCGCATACGGCGCCGCGCCCTGACTCAGGAACACCAGCACTTCCGGCTGATAACCCAGACGCAGGGTTGGAGCCGTTGCCGTTTCAGCCGGATTCGCTACCAGCTTCCAGTAACGATCCCGATGCACGCCGCCCAGCGGCTGCGCGGCCGATTGCTGACGCTGGCCCTGCGCGCCCTGCTGCAGCTGATAGGCAATCCACGGTGCACTACGGCGCTGCCATTCCGCGCTCTCGTCATCGCGGCTGAACAATGTCCACTGCACCAGGCTGTTGTCGGTGCTGGCCACGTCAGCGCGCGCCGCCGGGAAGCGGCCATCCATCTCGAAGGTGTATTCGCCCTTGCGCTTCGAGGTCGGTTCCAGCGACAACCACTCCCACGGCAGTGTGGCCGGTGCCGGTGGCAGCTCGGCCAGTACGCTGCGCAACGTTGGCAGACGGGCATCGCCCTGCGCCAGCACACGCAGATAGCGCGCTTCACCATCCACCTGCAGACGGCGCTGCAGCAGGCGCTTGCCGGCGCGCTGCAGATCCACCAGCGGAATGTCGCGGCCAATCGCACGCCAGTGCTGCAGGTCGTCGCTGACGTCCAGCTGCACCTGTGCCTGCAACGGCTGGCCACTGTCCGCCCAATCCAGCACCAGTGCCGCCAATGGTTGCTGGCCGAGCACGCTGGCATCGATCAGCCAACCGCCCTGCCCGTTCGCTACCGCACCACCACCCACACGCGCCTCGACCCGGCGTACGCGACCATCGGTATCGCGCTCGGTCAGCAACTGCAGGTCGTTGCGCTGCGCTTCGGCCAGCGGCGGCAACGCGAACCACGGCAGCTCACGCTGCACCGGCGGCTGTGCCAGCGGCTGGTCCGGCGCCAGCAACGCCGACGGCAACGATTGGCCGGCGGCATTGAACACCTGCACATCGCCCAGGTCCGCACTACCGGCGCGACGGTAGATCGCCGGTTCCAGCACGACACGGTAGGCACCCGATTGTGCGCTGGACAACGTCAGCGGCCACTGCTCGGCGTACTGGGTACGGTAATCGGCGGCCTGTGCGGTGACGGCGGCCAGCATGCCGAACATCGCCGGCAGCAGCGCCCTGCTCCACGTCTTCATTGTTTTTCCTCCACGGTCGGCGCCGCGCTCGGCGGTGCCGGCGCCAGATAACCCACGACCGTGCACAGCAGGCCGTAAGCGATGAACGATGCGATGCCCAGCAGGTTGCCCAGGTGCTGGCGATCTACGATGACCAACTTGGCCAGCACCACGCCCATCAGCACGGCACCGACCATCCACAACACGCGCTGGCCGCGGCGCGAGCCCCACACCCAGGCAATCACGCCGAGCACGCTCCACAGCACGGTCAGGCTGGTCTGCGCCAGGCTGAAGCGCATCATCGACGCGTTCCAGGACAGGCCGCCCCACTGATGCACGCCATGCAGCACAACGCTGGTCAACGCGACGAAGGTTGCCAGTGACAGCAGCGGCATGCGGATACCCAGCAGCGCCTGCGGCGCCTGATCGCTGTACAGCCAACGCGCCAGCAGCAGCAGGCTCAGCCACTGCCCGATCTCCGCCGGATTCAGCACCGGCAGCCACAGCAGCGGCGCAGCATCGCCCGGCAGCAGCTGGCCGGACAGCCAGCCGATCGACAACAGGCCGAACAGCACGCACTGCAGCGGCTGGCGCACGCGATCGAACGCTTCACCCAGCGGCCAGCGCAGCGCATTCCAGCGCCACAGCGACAGCGCCGCCATCAGCAGCCACGGCAGGGTCACCAGCAGCGTCGTCCAGCCCTGTGCCAGATCGGCCTCGCCACCGCCCCACAGAGCCAGCAGCGAAAGCAGCGACGGCCACAGCAGCCACCACAGGAACTGCGCGATGCGTGCCACGGTATTGCCGCCTTGGCGCAGGCACAGCAGCGTGCGCACGCCCAGCACCGCGAACACTGCCCAGGCCAGCGCGCCGTAGCCGGCGAACGGCTGATGGTGCGCGTCGCTCTGTATCAGCGCCAGTGGGAAGCCCAGCGCCAGCATCGCGAGTGCGGTCATCCCCAGCGCACGCGCCGGCTGGCGGCGCTGCACCTCGGCGGCCAGCCATGCGGTCACCGCAGCCAGCACCAGCAGTGCATCCACTTCGGTGCGGTACGGGAAGAACCGGGTGATCTCGTGCACCAGGCCACCCAGCCACCACAGCAGGCCCCACAGGTAGTAGACCAGGGCAATCTCGTGGCGCTGCCTGCGCTGGTAGCTCCAGGCCGACGCGAAGCCGGCAACGGCCAGCAGCAGTGCACCGATCGCGGTCGGGTTGAGCAGAAAGCGCAGGTCCTCATGCCAGTGATCGCCACCGGCCACGAAAGCGAACGCCGCGCCCATCTGCAACAACGCACCGGACACCTGCGGCAGCCAGCGTTTCTGGCGAAGGCCCAGCCAGGCCAGGCCTGCACCTTCCAGCGCGAACACCGCGCCGGTGGCACGCGCCGACAAGGCCAGCGGCACCGCCAGCGTGGCGAAGCCCACCGCCAGCACCGCATGCGACTGCGCCAGCACGGTGTACGACGCGCGCGCAATCAGTGCCCGCGCCAGTACGGCGTAGATCGCCGCCAGGCCCAGTGCGCACAGCGCCAGCGTCATCGGCTGCTCGTGCAGCATGCCGGACTGCAGCGAGAAGGCGACCAAGGGCGTACCGAACACCAGGCTGCCGTCGACCAGGTCACGCCGCCCGGCGGGCTCCCGGCGTGCGTACAGCAGCGGGATCAGCAGGTAGAAGGCGAAGAACAGCAGCAGGAACGGCTCGGTGCTGCTGAACTTGTCCGGCGCGTACTGCAGCACGCCCCAGAACGTACCGATACCGAAGGTGAAGGCGAAGCCCAGCAGGTTCAGCGCGCGCCACGGTCGGAACCAGGCAATGGCGAAGATGCCGGCGTTGAGCACCGCGTAGTAGCTGAACAACCCCACGTGGTTGCCGCTGCCGGTGGACAGCCACAGCGGTGCCATGAAGCCTGCGAGGATGCCCAGCACCGCCAGCGTGCGCGAGTTCTGCACCACCGCCAGCACGCACAGCCCGGCCACCAGCGCGATCGAACTGGCGAAGGCAAACCCGGGGTTGAGCAGCTCGAACCGCTTGAATGCGGCGAAGATGGTCAGCAGCAGCACGCCGATGGCACCGCCCTGCAGCGCCAGTGCGAACAAGCGCCGGCGCTCGCGCTGATGCCAACCGAACGCCAGCAGGCCCAGCGCACCCACGGTGACACCGGCCAGGCGCAGCTCGATCGGCAGCACCAGCCAGCCCTGGTCACTGACGTACTTCAACAGCGCGGCAACACCGGCCAGCAGCACCAGCATGCCGATCTTGACCGGCACGTTGCCCTCGGTGAACCAGCGCTTGACCGCTCCGATGCCGCGCTCGATGAAGTTCGGCAGCGTCGGTTCTGAAGGCAACGGCGGCTGCACTGGCACGGAAGGCACCGGCGGTGGTGCGACCGGGCGCAGCGCCTCCGCTGCCGCAGGCACCGGTTCGTGCACCGGCGGCGGCGTTGGCTGGGGGGGAGGCGGCGCGGCAGCCGCCACCGGCCGCAGGAACGGTGGATCGGCACTGGCCGCAGGCATGGGCGCAGCCCGTTCCGGCGCAGGCTCGGCTGCAACCGGGCGGGCGGCCGGCGCGGCGGCCAAGGCACCTTCCAGCGCGGCCACACGGCGGCGCAGGCCGGCAATCATCACCAGCGCTACCACCAGCAGCAGCGGGATGGCCAGCAGAACCAGTACCACCAGGGCTATCAATGCTTCCATTGCATGCTTCCATTGCAATCCCGCGCCCCAGCGGCAGCGGTCGACCGCCCCATGCTACGACAGGGCTGGCCCCATAAACGACGAACCCCGGCCAGGCCGGGGTCCGCGTGCGATCTTGGCCAGCCTTACTTGGCGGCGACGACCTTGGCCATTTCCAGGCACTTGTTCGAGTAGCCCCACTCGTTGTCGTACCAGGTGACCAGCTTGACGAAGGTGCCGTCCAGGGCGATACCGGCTTCGGCGTCGAACACCGAGGTGCAGGTCTCGCCGCGGAAATCGGTGGCCACGACCTTGTCTTCGGTGTAGCCCAGGATGCCCTTCAGCGGGCCTTCGCTCTGTGCCTTCACTTCGGCGCAGATCTCGGCGTAGGTGGCTTCCTTTTCCAGCTCGACGGTCAGGTCGACCACCGACACGTCCGAGGTCGGGACACGGAAGCTCATGCCGGTCAGCTTCTTGTTCAGTTCCGGGATGACCACGCCGACGGCCTTGGCCGCACCGGTGGACGACGGAATGATGTTCTCCAGGATCCCGCGGCCACCACGCCAGTCCTTGTTGGACGGGCCATCGACGGTCTTCTGGGTAGCGGTAGCCGCATGCACGGTGGTCATCAGGCCACGCTTGATGCCCCACTTGTCATTGATGACCTTGGCCAGCGGGGCCAGGCAGTTGGTGGTGCACGACGCGTTGGAGACGATCGCCTGGCCGGCGTAGGTCTTGTCGTTCACGCCGTAGACGAACATCGGCGTGTCGTCCTTCGACGGAGCCGACATGATGACCTTCTTGGCGCCGGCATCGATGTGCTTCTGCGCGGTTTCCTTGGTCAGGAACAGGCCGGTGGATTCGATCACCACGTCCACGTCCACTTCGTTCCACTTCAGGTTGGCCGGGTCGCGTTCCTGGGTCAGGCGGATCTTCTTGCCGTTGACCAGCAGGTCGTTGCCCTGCACCGCCACGTCAGCCTTGAAACGGCCGTGCACGGAGTCGTACTTGAGCATGTACGCCAGATAGTCCGGCTCCAGCAGATCGTTGATGGCCACGATTTCGATGTCGTCGCCGAAGTTCAGCACCGCCGAGCGCAGGACGTTACGCCCGATGCGACCGAAACCGTTGATACCAACCTTGATTGCCATGTTCTCAAGCTCCTGCGGCCGCGACGGGTGCGGCGGGATGGATAGGGCCCACAAGTCTAGCAAACCGGGGCTGGCCACCGCCGGCCAGCCCCGGCAGGCAGCAGGCCGGCGGACAGGATTTGATCCGGATCAAAGCGTTAGCGCGATGTGAGGCCGAGACTGGCCGCATCCACCCAGCAACGAGATCACCCCCATGCGCAAGACCTCCCCCCTGATCGTGGCCAGCCTGGCCGCCGCCCTGTCCCTCGCCGCCGCCCCGGCCATGGCCCAGTCCAAGGGCGACTGGACCCTCTCCGCCGGCGTGCACCAGGTGGCCCCGAAGTCGAACAACGGCTGGCTGGCCAACCACACCCTGAAGGTCGACGTCGACAACGACGTCAAGCCGACCATCACCGGTGAGTACTTCATCGCCGACAACCTGGGCATCGAAGTGCTGGCCGCGCTGCCGTTCAAGCACGACATCAACATCAACGGCCTGGGCCGCGTAGGCAGCACCAAGCAGCTGCCGCCGGTGGTGACCGTGCAGTACCACTTCAACAGCAAGGGCAAGGTGTCGCCGTTCATCGGTGCGGGCGTGAACTACACGACCTTCTTCAGCGAAGACACCACCGGTGCGCTGAAGGACAGCCGCCTGAAGCTGCAGGATTCGTGGGGCCTGGCCGCGCATGCGGGCGTGGACTTCGCGATCGGCGAGAAGGGCGCACTGCGCGTGGACATGCGCTGGATCGACATCGACAGCAAGGTGAAGTTGAATGGCGAGAAGATCGGCACGGTCAACATCGATCCGCTGGTCTACGGCGCTTCGTACGTCTTCAAGTTCTAAAGCGGTGTGTTGAGCGCGGGGGCTTCGCCCCCGCTCCCCCGCTACACGCAAAACCCTCGCAGCATGTTGCCCCGGTGATTGCCGGGGCTTTTTTGCTCCTGGGACTGAAGCGGTTTCGGAGCTGGGGCGAGGCGGGGAGCGGAGCCCCTCCCGCTGCGCTCCCACTTCGGAACAGGAACGCGCCGCTCTTCAATCCACCTGCCCCCGCTAGAATGTGCGCATGAAAGCCCTGCACTCCCTGTTCCTCGCCGCCGCCCTGGCGCCGGCCCTGCTGTCCGTCTCCGCCCCCGCCCATGCCTGGGGCGCGCAAGGCCACCGTCTGGTCGCCGAAGTCGCCGACGCCCGCCTCAACCCCACCGCCCGCGCCGAAGTGGACCGCCTGCTGGCCACCGAACCGGATGCCACGCTGGCCAGCATCGCGCCGTGGGCCGACCAGCTGCGCGCCAAAGACCCGGGCCTGGGCCGTCGCTCGGCCGGCTGGCACTACGTCAACATCGCCGAAGACAACTGCCACTACGAAGCACCGAAGCACTGCAAGAACGGCAACTGCATCGTCGAGGCCCTGAAGGCACAGAGCGCCATCCTCGGCGACCGAAGCCTGACCGACGGCGAGCGCCTGCAGGCGCTGAAGTTCGTCGTGCACCTGGTCGGCGACATCCACCAGCCGATGCACGCCGGTTACGCCCACGACAAGGGCGGCAACGACTTCCAGCTGCAGTTCGGCAACCGCGGTACCAACCTGCACTCGCTGTGGGACAGCGGCATGCTCAACACCCGCAAGCTGGACGACGCAGGCTATCTCCCGCTGCTGCAGAGCCAGCGCGCGCCGAAGCTGGCGCGCCAGTCCAACCCGCAGCGCGACCCGCAGACGTGGGCCGAGGCCAGCTGCCGCATTTCCATGCAAGCTGGCGTTTATCCGGCCACGCGTAAAATCGGTGACGAATACACCGAGCGCTACCGGCCGCTGGCCGAAGCGCAGCTGCGACTGGCCGGTGAGAACCTGGCGCAGTTGCTGAACCGCGTGCTCGGCACGCGCTGAGGAGAGTTCCGATGCCGGTCCAGGTGCAGTCGTTCTTCCACCGTGACAGCAACACCTTCAGCTATCTGGTCAGCGACCCGGCCAGCGGCGAGGCAGCGCTGATCGACCCGGTCCTGGACTACGACCCGGATACCGACGCCAGCAGTGAAGCGCCGCTGCATGCCGCGTTGCAGGCCATCGAACAACAGGACCTGCAGCTGCGCTGGCTGCTGGAAACCCACGCCCACGCCGACCATGTGTCGGCCGGGCGCCGCCTGAAGGAGCGCTTCCCGCAGGCCACGCTGGCCATCGGCGAAGGCATCCGCGCGGTGCAGGCCACCTTCGCGCCGCGCTACGGCCTGCAGCTTCCTGCGGCGGATGACATCTTCGATCACCTGTTCAGCGATGGCGAAACCTTTGCTCTGGGCGAACTGCGCTGTCAGGTGATCGCCGTGCCCGGCCATACCAGCGACAGCATCGCCTACCTGATCGACGATGCGCTGTTCACCGGTGACTCGCTGTTCATGCCCGACGGCGGTACCGCCCGCTGCGATTTCCCGGGTGGCGATGCCGCGCAGCTGTACCGTTCGATCCAGCGCCTGCTGGCCCTGCCCGATGCGACCCGCGTGTTCGTCTGCCACGACTACGGTCCGGGTGGTCGTGCATTCGCCAACGAAACCACCATCGGCGAACAGCGCGCACACAACATCCACGTGCATGACGGCGTGGCCGAGGCGGAGTTCGTCAGCGTGCGCCAGGCACGCGATGCGACGCTGGAAGAACCCAAGCTGATGCAGCCCGCGGTGAAGGCCAACATCCAGGGCGGGGCCTGACCCACGCCGCTGCGCTCGCCGGGCATGGCCCGGCGCTGCCCCGGTCATCGCAAGCGGTCATTTTCCCTGCGTACGCACCACGTGCTGTCCCTTCACGATCTCGAAGGTGAAGGCATACTGCAGGGTGACCGCCACCGGCTCGACGCGCTCGGCGCCGCGACAGTCGCCACGGTCGGCAGGCACCTTGCCAGCCGCGAAGTGGCAGACCGCTGCGGACGAGTACTTCCACATCGCCACGGCTTCCTGCGCCGCCTGCAGCAGGGGCGCATTCTCGCCTGCAGCACCTGCCGCGCACTCAGGGCGATCGGTCAGCGGCACGCTGCGTTCGACACTGCCCTGTGCATCAACCACCACCTGCAGGCAGATGGTGGTCGGTGCCAGCTCCGCACGCGGGTCACGATCACCGACCTCCGGATCCGGCGCCGCGTACAACTGCGGCATCCGGTAGCCCTCGCTCGCGCCCAGCGAGTACGTCTGCACTTGCCCGCTGCCGCCACCGGCCTGCGGCTGCAGGCGCTGATGGCCGACATTCTCGCTGCGGGTATCAACGGTGGTCAGGCGATCCTGGGTCGCGCATCCTGCCAACAGCGCCGCCATCATCAACAGCGGCGCGGTCTTCACTGGGAGTCCTCGGTGTTGTCCATGGCATAGGTGATCGGAATCTTCACAGCCCCTGCAACGGGCTTTCCGTTCTTTATCGCCGGACGATAGGTCCAGCTTCGCGCAGCGGCGATCGACACCGCATCGAACACACCCGGATTGGTTGCGCTGAGCACCTGGACGTCAGTCGGATGGCCCTTGGCATCCACTTCCACGCGCAGGTTCACCACGCCCACCTGGCGCTGTTCGAACGCGGACTTCGGATAGGACGGCGGCGGCATCTTCTCGACCTCTATCTCGCGATCCATGGCGGCCCCTGCCTGGCCGTCTGCGGCTGCACCGCCCTGGCTGGCCCACGCCACCGCGCCCATTCCCAGACACAACCCGACCACCAGCACCTGCCCCGACACCCACGGCAATGCCTTCCGCTTGGACTGCTTCAACATGGCGATACGCTCCTTCAACACGGGTTGGCTGCGCCAATGGCAGACCGCTGGCGCAACCGGATGGACCAGCTGCGCCTTCAGCAGCGTGCTGGCGTAGAGACCGCGCAGCGCAGGCTGCGGGGCAATGGTGCGGGCATCGCAGGCCAGTTCCTGGTCCCGCAGGAAGCGGCGTGCAGCCCATGGCAGAAGCGGATGGAACCAGAACACCGCGCGTGCCATCAGCAGCGCCCCATTGGCCCAGTGATCGCCATTGCGACGGTGGCTGCGCTCGTGCTGCAGGATCAGGCCCTGCTCCTGTGCGGTGAACTGCTGGTCGAAATCCGGGCCTACCACGATGCGCGGACGCCACAGGCCGACCAGCGCGGGCAGGCCCGGGTCGGCGCTGGCCTGCCAGCTGCCATCGGCGCGTGCACACAGTTGGCCCATGCCACGTTCAAAGCGCCGCTGCGCACGTAGATCGCGTAGCAGACAAAGGACCGCTCCCACCATCCATGCCAGCAGCAACAGCCCGGCCCACGGCAACGACTGCCCTGCCATGCCTTCGACGGCGCCGGGTACCACTTTCAGCGGCAGCGTTGGCACATGCTCCAGAAGTGCCACCTGCGGCAACGGCAGCATCAGTGCCAGCAGCAGCAACGGCAGCAGCCACCAGCTGCGGTAGGCCAACGCCACGCCCCCCAGCCGCACCAGCAAGGGTCGCAGCACCGCCAGCACGACCACGCCCACCGCCAACCACAAGCTGGCCTGCCACAGCCCATCGAGCAGCTCAGTCATGGTCCAGCTCCTGGATCAGTTTCTTCAGTTCGGCGATGTCCTGCGCACTCAACTGGCCGCGTTCGCTGAAGTGCGCAACCAACGGCGCAACGCGCCCTTCGAAGACACGACCAATGAAGTCCTGGCTCTGCGCCTCCACCCAGGCCTGCCGCTGCAGCAGCGGCCGGTACAGGTAGCGCCGGCCATCGCGCTCGGCAGTAATCGCGCCCTTGGTCAGCAGGCGGTTGAGCAGGGTCTTGATGGTCGGCTCGGCCCAGTCGCGGTGGGCCAGTGCGGCGACCACGTCATCGGCGCTGCGCGGTGCCTGCTGCCATAGCACCTCCATCACAACGGCTTCGGCTTCGCTGATCGGGGTCATGGTTTACATCCGTAATCGACGACCTGATTACGCGCGTAATCGAATCGTCTGTCAAGCCCCTCGACTCCAGGTTCATCCCGGCTGCGCCAGCATCGATTCCTCCCGCCCCAGGCCCCGGATGAAAGCGCTGCCCAAGAAGGAATTCCCGGTCGAGCAGGCCCGCCGCTTCCTCGAACCCGGGCCGGTCGTGCTGGTCAGCACCGCCTGGCGCGGCCAGCGCAACCTGATGACGATGGGCTGGCACATGGTGATGGGCTTCTCGCCTTCGCTGGTCGCCACCTACCTGTGGGACGCAAACCACAGCCATGCGCTGGCGCGTGGCAGCGGCGAGTGCGTGATCAATGTGCCGGGTGTGGAACTGCTCGATACCGTGGTGGACATCGGCAACTGCAGCGGCCGCGAGGTCGACAAGTTCACCCGTTTCGAGCTTGATGCGCTGCCCGCGCGCGAGGTCGGCGCGCCGCTGGTCGGGCAATGCCATTCGTGCTTCGAATGCCGCTTGTACGACGACAGCCAGGTGGCGTCGAACAACCTGTTCATCTGGGAAATCGTACGCGCCCATGTTGCGCCCCGGCCGAAACTACCGCGCACGATGCATTACCGGGGCGATGGGCAGTTCATGGTGTCTGGCGCCGAAGTCTCCCGTCGACGGCGGTTCAAGCCCGACATGCTGTAATGCCCGCACTCCCCCACACGCAGGACCGCCGCGCATGACCGAACACCTCACCGACCTGGACGCCGCCGTCGACTGGTTGTTTGCGCGCGTGGACGGGCCGCTGCGGATCGGGGCACCGCTGGCACTGGGCAAGCCGCATCGGCTGCTCAATGCCCTTTACGCACGCGTCGAGCACGATCCGTCGCGGCCGCTGCAGCTGTATACCGCGCTGTCGCTGAACCCGCCGAAGGCGCGCGGCAACGGCCTGGAAGCGCGCTTCATGGCGCCGTTCGCGCAGCGCCATTTCGGCGACGATTTCCCGCGCCTGGCCTATGCCGATGCGATCGCGCGCGACGCGCTGCCGGCACATGTGCAGGTGGAAGAGTTCTACATGCAGTCCGGCGCCCTGCTCGGCTCGCGGCAGGCGCAGTCCAGCTATACCAGCCTGAACTACACCCACGCCGCCGATGCGGTGGCGCAGCGCGCGCCGCAGGTGATCGTGCAGAAGGTGGCGATGCGGCCGAACGACCGCCGGCTCTCGCTGTCGTGCAACAACGACATCACCCAGGACACGCTGGATGCGATGACCGCTCGCGGGCTGCCTCGCCCGCTGCTGATCGCCGAGATCGATCCGCAGCTACCCTACCTGGGTGGCTCGGCCACGGTCGATGTGTCGTTCTTCGATCTGGTGATCACCCCGCCACCACCGTACCCGGCGTTGTTCGGGCTGCCGCGGCAGCCGGTCGGCGATGCCGACTACGCGATCGGCCTGTATGCCAGCACACTGGTGCGCGACGGCGGCACCCTGCAGATTGGCATCGGCACGCTGGCCGACGCGCTCAGCCATGCGCTGGTGCTGCGCCACACCGACAACGCCCGCTACCGCCGCGTGCTGCACGCGCTGGATCCGCAGCTGGCCAGCCACCCGCTGGTGCAGGAAATCGGCGGACTGGATCCGTTCGAGGTCGGCCTGTATGGCTGCAGCGAAATGCTCAACGAGGGCTTCCGCCGGCTGGTGCAGACCGGCGTGATCAAGCGCAAGGTGCACGATGACCTGGCGCTGATGCAACGCATCGAGAACGGCAGCACGCTGTCCATCGACCACGCCACCCTGGCTGCCGAGGGCGAGTATCTGCATGGCGCCTTCTACCTGGGCTCGCCGGAGTTCTACGAGTGGTTGCGCACGCTGCCGGAAGACGAATGCCGTGCGATCGGCATGCGCCGCATCAGCGAGATCAACCAGCTGTACGGTGGCAACGAGACACTGGAACGCCTGCAGCGCCGGCACGCGCGCTTCTTCAACTCCTGCATGATGGCCACCGCGCTGGGCGCGGCGGTGTCGGATGCGCTGGATGATGGACGTGTGGTGTCCGGCGTGGGTGGTCAGTACAACTTCGTGGCGATGGCACATGCGCTGCCGGAAGCGCGCAGCGTGCTGATGTTCCGCGCCGCGCGCGATGACAAGGGCCAGCGCGAATCCAACGTGCGCTGGAACTACGGGCACACCACCATCCCACGCCACCTGCGCGACATCTACCTCAACGAATACGGCATCGCCGACCTGCGCGGCCTGACCGACGAGGACTGCGTGCATGCGATGACCGCAATCACCGAGGCCCCGTTCCAGGGCGGCCTGCTGCAGCAGGCACACGCCGCGCGCAAGCTGCTGGCGGCCACGCAACCGGATCCGGAGCGCCAGCAGCGCAACACGCCGCAGGCACTGGCCGCGGCACTGGCACCGTTCCGCGTCGATGGCAGCCTGCCCGACTATCCGTTGGGCAGCGACTTCAACGAGATCGAGCAGGTGCTGGTGAAAGCGCTGGGCTGGCTGAAGGCCAACACGCAGACCCGCGGCGACAAGCTGCGCACGGTCTGGGCGGCGCTGCGGCAACCGGCTGGCGACGGCGATGCGGTGTACCTGCAGCGCATGGGCCTGCAGGCACCCAAGGATTTCGGCGAACGCCTGGACGCGCGACTGCTGCGCCTCGCACTGGCACGCACCGCCTGAAAAAAGGGGACGGAGGGGATTAAGTCGTTTGTGCATAAACGACTTAATCCCCTCCGTCCCCTTTTTCTCATCCACGCATGGCGTAGATCTACCGCTCTATCCTCACTGCATCCTCAAGATACAGACGGGCAATCGGTGGATGCGCTCGATGCTCGACCTGCCACAGGTCGTATGCCGCCTGCATCGCCAGCCACATGCGGGCATTGCCCAGACCTGCAAGCTCAAGGCGGAATGCAAGTTCCGCGGAGATGCCAGCGTGCCCGTTGATGATGGTCGACAGCTGTCCGCGCGAATAGCCAAGATGCTGCGCCAGCGCACTGATCGACATGCTTATCGCCGGCAGGATGTCTTCGCGCAGCGACTCTCCGGGATGCGGTGGATCATGCAACGGCATCGAGCAGACTCCTAGTGGTAATCAAGGTAATCGACCAGTTCGACGTCCAGCCCACGAAAGCGGAACACCAATCGCCAACTCGCCGAGACACTTACAGCCCAGTAGCCGCTATAGCTCCCGCGCAGGGGGTGCAGGCGATTTCCGGGCAGCCCCATGTCTCCAGGCAGCCGGGCTTGATCCAGCTGCAGAAGCAAACGCCGCAACCGAGCCACATGATCGGCACGGACTCCGGACATGTCGCCCCGCTCATAGAGCGCCTTCAGGCCCTTGTGCCTGAAGCTGACGATCATGCGGCGCCAGTGTAAGGCATCACCTTACACCCCGCAAATCCACCATGGGTTTCTGCGCCGCTCTTCTTGTCCATGACTACTTCCGGGGGTACCTCGGCAGGCCCTCCTTTTCGCAAGGAATGCAGGCTAGATGAAGAGGCCAACGCGACACTGGTGCCGCAGGGCGCAACATGCCGGACGAAAAAAAGGGACGGAGGGGATCAAGTCGTTTGTGCACAAACGACTTGATCCCCTCCGTCCCCTTTTCTCTCGAGCAAAGAAAAGGCCGGCGTGCGCCGGCCTTTCCCTTCCTGCTTCGCGAGGCTGCTTACAGCGCCTTGGCCGCTTCCACCACGTGGGCGGTGGTGATGCCGAAGTGCTTGTACAGCTGGTCGGCGGGGGCCGAGGCACCGAAGGTGTCGATACCAATCACCGCACCGTCCAGGCCGACGAACTGGCGCCAGAAACCGGTGACACCGGCTTCCACCGCAACGCGCTTGCGCACGGCGTTCGGCAGTACCGATTCACGGTAGGCCGCATCCTGGCGCAGGAACACGTCGGTGGACGGCATCGAGACCACGCGGGTCTTGAGGCCAGCCGCGTCCAGCTGGGCCTTGGCTTCGGTCGCCAGCGAAACTTCCGAACCGGTGGCGATCAGGATCACGTCCGGGGTACCGGCGGCATCGGCCAGCACGTAGCCACCGCGCTCGATCTGGGCGATCTGCTCGGCGTCGCGCGGCTGGTGCGGCAGGTTCTGGCGGCTGAACACCAGGCAGCTCGGACCATCCTGACGGGTGATCGCAGCCTTCCAGCTCACCGCCGACTCGACCGCATCGCACGGACGCCACACGTCGTTGTTCGGGATGTAACGCAGCGAAGCCAGGTGCTCCACCGGCTGGTGGGTCGGGCCGTCTTCGCCCAGGCCGATCGAGTCGTGGGTGTAGACGTGGATGGCGTGCGCCGGAATCAGTGCGCTCATGCGCACGCCGTTGCGGGCGTAATCGCTGAACACCAGGAAGGTGGCGTCGAACGGAATGAAACCACCGTGCAGGGCCAGGCCGTTGGCAATGGCGGTCATGCCGAACTCGCGCACGCCGTAGTACACGTAGTTGGCGTTGGCGTCGTCGCTGGCAACCGACTTGCTGCCCTTCCACAGGGTCAGGTTGGAGTGCGCCAGGTCGGCCGAGCCACCGACGATTTCCGGCAGCAGCGGGGCGTAGGCTTCGATGGCCAGCTGCGAGGCCTTGCGCGAAGCGATCGTCGGGCCTTCAGCGGCCACCTGGGCGATGTAGGCATCGGCCTTGGCAACGAAGTCGGCCGGCAGCTCGCCGTGCGAACGGCGGGTCAGCTCGGACGCTTCAGCCGGGTACTGGCTGGCGTACTTGTCGAACAGCTGTTCCCACTCGGCCTGGCGCAGGGTGCCAGCGCCATTGGCGCGCCAGCCGTCGTAGATCGCCTGCGGGATCTCGAACGGACCGTATTCCCAGCCCAGCTGCTTGCGGGTGGCTTCCAGCTCGTCCTTGCCCAGCGGAGCGCCGTGGCTGGATTCCTTGCCCGCCTTGTTCGGCGAACCGAAACCAATGGTGGTGCGGCAGCAGATCAGGGTCGGCTTGTCGCTCTGCGACAGCGCGGCCTCGATGCCGGCCTTGATGCTTTCCGGGTCGTGGCCATCGACATCGCGCACGACGTTCCAGCCATAGGCCTCGAAACGCTCCGGGGTATTGTCGGTGAACCAGCCCTCGACGTTGCCGTCGATGGAGATGTGGTTGTTGTCCCAGAAGCAGACCAGCTTGTGCAGGCCCCAGGTACCGGCCAGCGAAGCGGCTTCATGCGACACGCCTTCCATCAGGCAGCCATCGCCCATGAACACCCAGGTGCGGTGGTCGACCACTTCCAGTTCCGGGCGGTTGAAGCGCTGTGCCAGCAGCTTCTCGGCCAGGGCGAAGCCCACGGCATTGGCGAAACCCTGGCCCAGCGGGCCGGTGGTGGTTTCCACGCCCGGGGTCTCGTGGCGTTCCGGGTGGCCGGCGGTGTGGCTGCCCAGCTGGCGGAACAGCTTCAGCTGCTCGATCGGCAGGTCGTAACCGCTCAGGTGCAGCAGCGCGTACTGCAGCATCGAACCGTGGCCGTTGGACAGCACGAAACGGTCGCGGTTGAACCAGTGCGGGTTGCTCGGGTTATGGCGGAGATAGTCGTTCCAGAGGACTTCGGCGATGTCGGCCATGCCCATGGGCATGCCGGGGTGGCCGGACTTTGCGGTTTCAACCGCATCGGCGGCAAGGAAGCGGATGGCGTTGGCCAACTGGCGACGGGTAGGCTGCGTCATGGTTCTGTCGGAATCGGGAGGCGGCCGCGGACGTGCGGGCGGCCTATTGTCCCATAGTCGCCGGGCAGGGGGTCGGTTCACCTTGCCGGGTCGTGCCGGCCGCTGGCCGGCAGTTGCGCAGAATTCAATGAAGATCATGAAGTTGCCGGCCAGCGGCCGGCACTACCCGCCCCCGGAGTTCGGGGGCTGCGCCATAGGCGCCGGGGTGTGGAGGCCGGTAAGGGGGGCCCGCGATTCGCATCGCGAAACGTGGGAGCGGCAGCGCGCATGCGATGACGCGTACCCGGCCAGCGGCCGGCACTACCGCCCCGGAGTCCGGGTGACGGGAATCCGGTCTCAGTCCTGCTGCGGGCCCAGCGCCGGGCCGTCGTGGGACTCGCCCTTGGCCACCAGCGTGGTCAGGGCCAGGTCGCCGGTCACGTTCAGCGCGGTGCGGCACATGTCCAGGAAGTGGTTCACGCCCAGGATCAGGCCGATGCCCAGCGGGTTCACGCCGACCATCGCGCAGATCATCGCGACCACCGGCAGCGAGCCCGACGGCACACCGGCAGTGCCGATGCCACCGAGGATGCAGACCGCCATCACCATGATCTGCTGGCCGATGCTCAGGTCCACGCCGAAGAACTGGGCCAGGAAGATCACCGTCACGCCCTCGAACAGCGCGGTGCCGTTCTGGTTGGCGGTGGCGCCCACGGTCAGCACGAAGCGCGACACGCGCTGCGGCAGGCCCATCTGGTCGGCCACGCGCAGCGCGGTCGGCAGGGTGGCGTTGCTGGAGGCGGTGGAGAACGCCATCACCGTCGCTTCCTGGGTATCGCGGAAGAACGACAGCGGCGAACGACCGGACAGCCATACGGCCGTACCGTAGCTCACCACCATGTGCAGGCCGAGTGCCAGCACCACCACGCCCACGTAGGCACCGAGGCGGATGATCAGCTCGAAGCCGAACAGCGCGGCCAGGTTGAACATGAAGCAGGCCACCGCATACGGGGCCAGGCGGATGACCAGGTTGATCAGGGTCATCGAAATTTCGAACACGCCTTCGATGGCGCGGCGCAGCGGCGCGACCTTCTCGTTGTCGGTCAGCACCATGCCGATGCCGAACATCAGCGCGAAGAACATCAGCGACAGGATCGCGCCGTTGTCAGACGCGGCCTGCAGCACGTTGCTCGGCACGATCGACAGCAGCATGTCCATGCCCTTCGGCGTGCCGTGGATGCCCGCGACAATCTCCTTGCTGCGCTCGGCGTTCTCCGACAGCATCATCGCAGCGACCTGCGGGTCGACGCCGACACCCGGCTTGAGCAGGTTCACCAGCACCAGCCCGATTCCCACGGCAATGCCGGACAGCAGCACGGTATAGGCCAAGGTCTTCCAGCCGATGCGGCCAAGGGCGCGGATGTCGCCCATCTCCGACACACCCATGATCAGCGCCGAGAAGATCAGCGGCACGATCAGCATGAAGATCAGGTTGAGGAACAGGCCCGACGCCGGGGTGGTGATGTAGTCCATTACCCACTTGGCACCGGCCTGCAGACCATCGACGCTGCCGCCCAGGGCGTGCACGATCAGTCCCAGGATCAGGCCGATCGCAAAGCCGATGCCCATCTTCCAATGCAGGGGCAACTTCTTCTTGTCGGCAGCAGCTGCTGTCATGCGCGGGTTTCCTCGAAAAATGAATGCACTCTAACAAAGCGCGCAAGCGGCGCCGGTTCAGGTTCGCCGCGGCGGATACAGCGGCGCCAGGCCAGTGTCAGCGGTGCCGGCAGCCGCCGACCAGTGCGGTCCGTCACGGAAGGCCTCGCGCAAGCGCGCACGCAGCGACGCCAGGTCGCCCTGCCCACCCCAGCGCGCCTGCTGCAGTTCCTGCAGCACCTGGCGCTGGGCGGCATCCTCAAGCCGCGCGATGACCTGCTCGATACGTTCGACACCGGCCATCGCACACAGCTGCGCTTCCACCTGATCAAACCCTTCACCATCCAGCGCGCGGCGCAGTTCGGCCACGCCGGCACGTCCAGTCGCCACAGCCGGCACAGCGCCCTTGGCCGCCACGCGCGGGCGACGGCCTCGCTGCCAGCCCCACAACAGCGTCAACAGCCACAGCAACGCCAGGCCGATGGCGGCGCCCATCCACGGCCATGGCCGCTCGGACAAACCACTGGCGCGCGGATCGGTCGCCGCGATACAGCTGTCCTGGCCATCGCCATCCGGCAGCGCCGCATCGGTGTCGATCGGCGGCAGCGGTGCAGGTGGCGCACTGCCAGCCCCGTTACCGGCCACCACGGCCAGCGTCAGGTCCGGCAGCTTCGCTTCCTGTGCCTTGCCATTGCGCACGTCCCACCACGGCAGGCGCGGCCCCGGCACCACCAGCGAACCCGGCTGGCGCGGCACGATGGAATAGCGGCGGGTGATCTTCAGCCGCGGCGTACTGCCATTGAAGGTCTCTTCGTACTGCGCAGGTTCGGCGAACACCTGCGCGGCGTTGCCGACGTCGGGCACCGGCAGATCGGTGAACTGCGCGCGGGTGGCGCCTTCGGCAATCGCCTCCACCACCACGTTGGCCGCCTCGCCGGTACGGGCGCTGGTCGGTGCACTGGTGTAGCGCAGCTGCAGGCCCTGCAGCGGCAGCCATGGCTGCGGCGCCTGTGCCGGTTGCGCCTGCACCTGCAACGTGCGGTCCGCGCCAGTGGCATTCATGCGCCCGTCGCCGCCGCCGAAGAAATCGTCGAAGAAGCCACCGGCACTGCGCCCGCTGAAGCGCGCACCGGCCAGCCGAAGTGCACCGCTGCGCTCGGGGATCAGCAGGAAGCGCCGCTCGACCACGTTGTAGCGGCGGCCATTGACCTGGCGCACGTCGGTGCGGTCGTCGCCCACGCGCTGCAACGACGCGCCGGCCGGTGTATCCAGCACCAGTTCGCCGGAGGCCAGCTGCGAAGCGAAATACAACCGCACCACCACGCCTACGCTCTGCTGCACATACGGTGTCTCGTCATCGACAGCGGTTTCGATGAACGCCACCGCATTGCTGTCGGGACCTGCCACGGCAGCGGCATCCACCTGCAGGGTCAACGGAGCGGTACGTACGTTGCCCACCTGCAGGCCCGGCACCACCAGTGCACCGCTACGCCGTGGCGTGAGTGCCACGCCATACAGATTGCGCTGCTGCATGCTGCCATTGCTCCACGCTACCTGGCGGCTGCTGGTCTGCCCGCTGAGGTCGAAGTCGGTGCGCAACGGTGTGAAGTCAGGGGCGCCCTGGTCGCTCTCGACATTGAGCGTGACCGTGTCACCCATCGCGATGCGGTCGCGGTCCAGCCACGCACGCGGCTGCGCCCAGGCCAGCAGCGGCAGCCACAGCAGCAGCGCCGCCAGTACCTGTCGGGGCCAGTGCCCGTGCATGTTGATCGCCCGCGTCATCGCCCTTCCCTCTTCCTGCGTTCGTTTTCCAGCTGGAACTTGGCCCGCAGCAATGCGCCTGGATCATCCGGCACGCGCCGCATCCACGCCTCCACCGCCTGCTGCTCCTCGCGTTGGCGTGGGGTGGTGCCGTCGCTGCCTGGCACGGGCTTGCCATCCTGATCGCCTTTGCCCTCACGTGCCTGCTGCATGGCCTGCTGCATGCGCTGGCGCTGCTGCTCATCAGCCTGGGCCTGCGCCTTGGCATCCTCCACCTGTGGCGGCGCCTGCTGCCCATCGCGGCCGCGCTCGCCGGGCTGCGGGCTCGACTGGTTCTTGTCGTCACCGGGATTGGGCTGGCCCTGCTGACCCGACTGCGGCTGTCCCTGACCGGGATTCTGCTGGCCCTGCTGCGGCTGCTGGCCCTGCGGATTCTGCTGGCCCTGTGAATCGTTCTGCTGCTTCTGCTGCCCGTTCTGCGGTGGCTTCTGCTGATCCTGGCCTTTGCCACCCGACGGCTTGCGCTTGCGCGCGGCATCGACCACGGCACGGTTGGCGACCGCATCGGCCATGCCGGGATGCAGTGCCAGCGCGCGGTCGTAGGCGGCAATGGCTTCGTCGTAGTTGCCCTGGCGGGCCAGCGTATTGGCCAGGTTGTACCAGCCCGCATCGCTGTCGATGCCCTCGAACTGCTTGCGGGCACTGGCGAAATCACCGTTGCGGTAAGCCTGCGCACCTTCGGCCAGACGCTGGTGCTGCACCTGGTCGGCGCGCTTCCACAGCGTGCCCTGCGCCAGCGGTGCGGCAGGCACCGCGGGCGCCTGCGCCTGCACATCACTCATCCATGGCAGCAGGCCCACCGCCAGCACCGCCGCCAGCAGCGCGCGGCGTCGGAAGGCCAACAGCGCCAGCAGCATCACCGGTGGCAGCAACCAGAACCCTTCATCACGCCATTGCTTGCCCTCGCCGGGCCGCTGCGCCGCAGTACCTTCGCGTGCATCAAGTACGCCCAGCGCACGCAGATCACTGTCATCGGTGGCGATGCGGGCATAGCGGCCTCCGCCTGCGGTCGCCACCGCACGCAGGCTGCCTTCATCCAGCGCGGCCTGGCGGATCTGCCCAGTGCCATCCCGGTACGCCGCACCGGCAGATGTGCCCAGCCCCAGTACCGACACCTGCATGCCGAGGCTGCGCGCCTGCGCTGCGGCCAGTGCCGCTTCACCATCCGCCTGATCGCTGACCAGCAGGATCTGCCCCCGCAATGCCCCGATCTGGCGCATCAACCGCGTCGCCCAGTCGATGCCACGGTCGGCGCGTTGTCCGTCGCGCGGCATCACATCCGGCGACAGCGCGTCCAGATACAGCGCGACGTTGCTGCCGTCATCGGTCAGCGGTGCCACGGTGTAGGCATCCTCGGCATAGACCACCAGGCCCACCTGGCCACCCTGGCGGGCACGCAGCAGCTCGCCCACTTTCGCCCGAGCCTGCAGCAGGCGCGACGGCGGCAGATCGGTGGCATTGATCCGGCTGGACAGATCCAGCACGACCAGCAGCGGTGCGCTGGCCTGGAACATCGGTTGTGCCTGCTGCCGCCAACTTGGCCCGGCCATGGCCAGCGCTGCCAGGGTCCAGCCCAGCAGCACGGCCCAGGGCAGGCGTGCACGGCGGCGCGTGCCCGCAGCCAGCAGATGCGGCAACAGGTGGGCATCCACCGCTGTTCGCCACACGTCGCTGCGCCGCTGCCGATACAACGCCACAGCGATGATCAACGGCAGCGCCAGCAACGCCCACAGCCATTCCGGACGCAGGAAGTGCAGCGCGTTCCAGTCGGGAAGATTCGAAGCAAGTGCGATCATCGGCGACGCTCCGGCCACAGCCAGGCCAATGCGCCCAGCAGCAAGGCCAGGCCCAGCGCCCATGCATAGCGTTCCTCGCGCGGTCGCAGGCTTGGTCCCTTCGCAGCGATCGGCTCGAGCCGGTCCAGTTCGGCATAGATGCCGGCCAGCTGTGCAGTGTCGCGGGCGCGGAAGAACTGGCCGCCGGTCATGCTCGCGATCTTCTTCAAGGTAGCCTCGTCGACCGGATCCTGGTCGGCGGAAATGGGAATACCGAACAGGCGCATGCTGCCATCACCGCCAAAGGCGACGGTGTGGATACGCACGCCCTCGGCACGCGCGACTTCGGCGGCACGCAGCGGTTCCAGCACGCCGGCATTGCTGACGCCGTCGGTCAGCAGAATCAGCACGCGCTGGCCTTCAGGCTGGCTGCGCAGGCGCTTCACCGCCAGGCCGATGGCATCACCGATGGCGGTCTCGCGCCCGGCCAGGCCGACCACGCTGTCGCGCAGCTGGTCGCGCACGCTGGCCAGATCGGCCGTAAGCGGCGTCAACGTGTAGGCGCGGTCGCCGAAGATCAGCAGGCCGATGCGATCACCGGCACGACGATCAAGGAAATCGGCCAGCACGGCCTTGGCCGCGGTCAGGCGATCCACCGCCTGCCCGCCCAGCACCATGTCGCCCTCGCCCATGCTGCCGGACACGTCCATCGCCAGCATCATCTGCCGGCCCTCCTGCGGCGGCGTGATCGCTTCACCCAGCTGTTGCGGGCGAGCCAGTGCGACGCACAGCGCGCACCAACCCAGCCACAACAGCAGCGTGCGCAGCCACGACACATCAACGCGGCCGCCACCGGCCAGCGCTTCCAGTTCCGTCGCCGCATAGGGCACCCGCAGCGCAGCACCGGGATCGGCACGACGCTTCCACCAGCGCATCAGCAACGGCAACGGCAGCGCCAGCAGGGCCAACGGCCACGCCAGCTGCAGGTCCGGCCATGGCCAGTAACTTGCCAGCAGGTTCATCGGCGCCGCTCCAGCAGCATGCCCAGGTAGCGCTCGCGCGCCCAGCTGCGCAGCGCCGCCACATCGTTGGCGTCCACCCGTGGGCGATAGGCGCCTTCCGCCAGCAGACTGCGACGTGCCGCGGGCAGCGTGCCTTTCGGATCCACGCGCTGCCACCAGGCGTCATCGCGCAGGGATTCACTGCCGGGCTGCGCCTGGCGTGCGGCGCGACGCAGCAGTCCGGCGATGGCTGCCAGTTCCGCAGCAGCATCGGCGGTGGATCCCAGCTCCTGATCGAACAGCTGCAACCAGCGTTGGCGGCGACGGCGACGTTGCCACCAGAAGAAGGCCGCCACCACCAGCAACAGCAGCACCACGCCGCCGATCATCAGATAGCCCGGTGCCGGCGGCCACCATGATGGAGCGGGTGGCACCTGCACATCGCGCAGCGGCAGGTTCGCGCTCATGCCGGCACCTCGGTCGGGGATGGCGCCAGCCAGGCATCACTGGGCGCGTCGGTGGACAGCACCTGCACATCGACGCGGCGCGCTCCCAGCTGGCGCCGCAGGTCCTGCAGCGGTTCAACGAAATGCGCCTGCCAATGGGCCTGGACCTCGCTGCGGCGCAGGTCGAGGCCGATGCGCTGCTGCAGGGTCTGGAACTGCAGCGCGGCTGACGGAGGCTGCAGTTCCAATGGATCCACCAGCAGCACCAGGCTGAGGTCGTGGTGCTGGGCCAGCGCACTCCAGCGCGCCGGCGGAATACAGATGGCCTGCTGCGGATCGGCCAGCACCAGCACACGTGCACCCGGGCGCAGGACGCGACCGGCATGGTCCAGCGCACGTTCCAGGCCAAGGTCATCGGCCGGGGGCTGCGCATACCAGCGGGTGAGCGCGTCCAGCACGCGCAATACGCCGCGCGGGCCGCCTGCCGGTGCAATCGGTGGTTCACGGTCGCTGCCACGCAGGGCGCCGATGCGATCGCCCCGACGCTGCGCCGACCACGCGGCGACGGCGCCCGCGCGTGCAGCCTGCACCGATTTGAAGCGCACGCGGGTGCCGAAGTACAGGGCCGGCGAGGTATCGGCCACGATCAGGCTGACCCGCTCGCGTTCGGCCTGGAACAGCTTGGTGTGGGCACGACCGGTCCGCGCGGTCACCCGCCAGTCGATATGCCGTGCATCATCACCGGCCACGTACTCGCGTGACTCGGCATATTCCATGCCACGCCCGCGCAGCGGCGACGGCGCCTGCCCGGCGTTGCCGGCACGGCCACGGCGTGGCGGCGGCGGTCGCTGTGCAAGGCGGCGCAGCGCCACCAGTTCGGACAGTTGCGGGCGCAGCCCGTCACCGTCACTGACGGAGGAGGCGTGGTGCAGGGATGGATCGGTCATGCGCAGGCTCAGGGTGCCGGCACCCGGGCCAGCAGCTCCTGCACCAGGCGTTCGCCATCCCAGCCTTCAGCGGTGGCTTCATAGCTGGGCAGCACGCGATGGCGCAGCACGTCGGCGGCAACCGCACGCACGTCATCGGGGGTGACGAAATCGCGGCCGGCCAGCCAGGCGCGCGCGCGCGCACAGCGTTCCAGCGCGATGGAACCGCGCGGGCTGGCGCCCCAGGCAATGCGGCGGCCAAGGCCGGCGTCATAGCGCGACGGATCACGCGAGGCCAGCACCAGCTCGATCAGGTAGCGTTCCAGCGCCGGCGCCATGTGCAGGTCCAGCACTTCGCGGCGGGCATCGAACACATCCTGCATCGGCAGCTTGTCCGGCGCTTGTGCGGCTTCGCCCAACGCACCACGGGCTCGCTCGCGGGCCAGGCGCAGGATCTCCGATTCGGCGGCCTGGTCCGGGTAGCCGATGCGCACATGCATCAGGAAACGGTCCAACTGCGCTTCTG
The DNA here is from genome assembly GCF_030236855.1 of Stenotrophomonas maltophilia group sp. Smal13. Taxonomy (NCBI): domain Bacteria; kingdom Pseudomonadati; phylum Pseudomonadota; class Gammaproteobacteria; order Lysobacterales; family Lysobacteraceae; genus Stenotrophomonas; species Stenotrophomonas maltophilia group sp. Smal13. The sequence continues at coordinate 90,157 of NZ_JASJSQ010000004.1, read as the reverse complement.
GCAGCGGGAAGGTGCCTTCCTGCTCGATCGGGTTCTGCGTGGCCATCACCAGGAACAGCGGCGGCAGCGCGTAGGTGTGGCGGCCCACGGTGACCTGGCGCTCGCCCATCGCTTCCAGCAGTGCCGACTGCACCTTGGCTGGCGCGCGGTTGATTTCATCGGCCAGCAGGATCGGATGGAAGATCGGGCCGGGTACGAATTCGAAGCGGCCTTCCTGCGGGCGCCAGATCTCGGTGCCGGTCAGGTCGGCCGGCAACAGGTCCGGGGTGAACTGCACGCGTGCGAAGTCGGCTTCCAGGCGCGCGGCCAGCGCGCGGATGGCGGTGGTCTTGGCCAGGCCCGGAGCGCCTTCCACCAGCAGGTGGCCATCGGCCAGCAGCGCGATCAGCAGGCGTTCGACCAGCGCGGCCTGGCCGACGATCTCGGCCGACAATGCGTCGCGCAGCTGGCTGAAAGCGGCATGCAGGCGGGAGGTGGCCGGCGCGGACGGCGGCGAGACGGTTTCGGGCATCGGCGGTGGCAGGTTCATGGGGGCCTTTGACCGGCGCGGGACGGCACGGGTTCCCGACATCATCGCAGGGTGCCCTGCGAATGGCATCAAGAACGGCTGAACGACCCATCCACGCATGGCGTGGATCTACTGGACATGGGCGGCGTGGATCTACGGGCGGAAACGCAGAAGGGCCGCGCAGGGCGGCCCTTCTGCGTTTCGCGGAGGCGCGGGCTCAGTTCTGCTTGGCCACGCGCAGCACCTTCGGGGTCACAAACACCAGCAGCTCGGCCTTGTCCTTGTTGCGGCCGCGCCTCTTGAACAGATTGCCCAGGAACGGCACGTCGCCCAGGAACGGTACCTTGTTGATGCTGCTGCGGTCGGTGAACTCGTACACACCGCCGATGACCACGGTCTGCCCATCCTCGACCAGCACCGCGGTGTTGACCTCACGGCGGTTGATCGACGGCACCGTGCCGTAGCCCTGCAGTTCGATCAGGCGGTCGACTTCGTCCTTCTTCACCTGCATGTTGAGGAACACGCGGTTGTCGTTGGTGATGGTCGGGGTCACCCGCAGTTCCAGAACCACTTCCTTGAACTGCACGTTCGGGGTGGAACCGGCGCCACCGGCAGCACCGGTGCCGCTGATGGTGACGTAGCCGATTTCCTTGCCCTGCTTGATCATCGCCTCGCGCTGGTTGGTGGTGACCACGCGCGGGTTGGAGATCACCTCGCCCCGCGACTCTTCCTGCATGGCCGACAGCTCCACGTCCAGCAGGTAGCCTGCGTTGAGGATCGACAGCGCCAGCGAGCCAGGATTGTTGGCCGCGGCTACCGGCAGGCTCCAGTTCAGGCCACGGGTAATGGCCGATCCCGTCGGTACCGGCGGCGGGCCGACGCGGCCGCCAGTAATCCAGTCACGCTCGGCCTTGGCATTGTCCTGCGCCGCCTTGACCTGGGATTCGCGGGTCAGGCGGTTGGATTCCAGGTTGCCACTGAAATACACGTTGTCGCGGCTACCACTGATGCCGAACTTTGCACCCAATTCGCGGGCGAAGGTATCGGTGGCGATGACGATGCGGCTTTCGATCAGCACCTGGTCGACCGGACGATCGATCACACCGATCAGTTCACGCATGCGCGCGATCTTCTTCGGGATGTCGCTGATCATCAACGTATTGGTGCGCTCGTCGGCCACGATTCGACCACGCGGAGAAAGGAAGCCACTATCCTCCTGCGATGAACTGCCTCCATTACCGCTGTTGTTGTTACTTCCACCGATGCCCTTGGCTTCGGTCAGCGCTTTGAAGATCTGCGTGGCGCTGTGGTAGTTGATCTGGACGTAATCGGTGACCAGGTCTTCGCGGTTCTCGATGGCGATGCGCGCGTCTTCCTTCTCCTGCTCGAACTTGGCCAGCTCAGCCTGCGGAGCAACCCAGATCACGCTGCCATCGCGACGCTTGTCCAGGCCCTTGGCACGCAGCACGATGTCCAGCGCCTGGTCCCACGGCACGTTGACCAGGCGCAGGGTCACGTTGCCCTGCACCGAATCGGAGGCCACCACGTTGAGATTGGATTCCTCGGCGATCAACTGCAGCACGGTGCGCACCGGCACGTCCTGGAAGTTGAAGGTCACCGGCTTGCCGGTGAAACCGCGCTGGCCGACGGCCTTGGCAGCCTGGGTGACGCTGCCAGCGGTCACTGCACCGACGGCGGCTGGCGCCTGCCGCGGGCTGATCTCCACCACGTACTCGTTGCCGCTCTGGTAGGCCAGTGATTCGACTGCACCGCCGGTGCTCAGCACCAGCTGGGTACCGGCACCGGACGGCTTGGCGTCGATGCGCTGCACCGGCGTAGCGAAGTCGATGACGTTCATCGGCTTCTGCAGGTTGGCCGGCAGTCGGGCATTACCGACATCGACCACCACGCTGTTGCCCTGCGTACGCAGGTCCGGAACCGCGCCCTGGCCGTCAAACTGGACGATCAGGCGCCCGGCGCCATCATCGCCGCGCTTGAAATCGATCTTGGCCACCGACAGGCCGGCCGGCGCTGCCGCCGGTGCCACGGTGGCGCCCACCGGCTTTTCCGCCGGTGCGGCGGCCAGCGCCGGAGCGCAGGCCAGCATCAGCGCGACTCCCAACGCGCTGACACGGTTCAAGGTAAAGCGCCGGATGGGACGCAGCCCCTTGGCTTGGTGAAAGGTCATCGTGCTATCCCCAGTAAACGATCATTGATCTTCAAGCGAGAGCGTTGCCGGCCGTTCCAGCCAGCCACCCGCGCCATCCGGCACCAGTTCGATCAGCTCCACGTGGTCTTCGAAGACCGCCGTGACCCGCCCGTCGCTCTGCCCCAGGTAGCCGCCCGGGCGTACCCGGTAGGTCACCTTGTCCGGCCCCATCACCAGCGCCACGGTGGCGGCTCCGGTGCCGATGGTGCCGACCATGTCCAGTGCGTCCAGCGGGAAGCCCTCCAGCGGCTCCTTGCGCCGGTTCGGATCCGGACGCAATCCGCCATTCCCCTGCTGCGGATTGGTCCAGGCATCGGTGAACGGGTCGCGCAGACCCTGTGCGGAGTATTCGAAGGTTTCGAACTGCTGCATCACCGGCAGCGGCTCCAGCGGCTGTGCCGGTCGCGCACGCTCGCCTTCCACCCACTTTTCAAGGTTCGGTGCATCACCTGGCGTGCTGGTCACGCCGCGGCCACAGGCGGCCAGCAACAGGACCGCCAACGCCACTGCACTGCGTGCGATGTACGTGCGCATCACTTCTTGCCCCCCTTGCCGTTCTTCTTTTTCGCTTCGGCATCGGCGACAGCCTGCTGTGCCTGCACTTCGGTCTCATCCAGATAGCGATAGGTCTTGACCGTGCCGGACAGCTCCAGCGCACCGCTGCGGGCGTTGCCGCTGGTCTTGTCCTTGGGCTTGAGGTTGATGTCGTGCATGGTCAGGATGACCACGCGCGGCAGCGACGCCACGCCACTGACGAAGGCACCGAACTGGTGGTAACTGCCCACCATGCGCAGCTTTATCGGCTTTTCGGCGTAGAACTCCTTGACCTGCTCCTGCTCCGGCTCGAACAGCTCGTTGGTCAGGCCGCTGGACAGCGCAGTCTGCGAGATGTCGATGATCAGGTCCGGCATTTCGGTCTTGCTGGGCAGCTGCCGCAGCATCTGCTGCAGCACCTGTTCCATCTGTGCCAGCTGCTGCTTCAGCGGCGCCAGGTTCACCGCACGCTCCTGCTGCTTGGTGAACTCCGAACGCAGCTCGACTTCCTTCGATTCCAAGCCGGCCAGTTCCTCGCGCTTGCCACTGATCAGCAGCATCCACGCCACGAACATGATCACCAGCGCCAACAGCGAGCAGAAGACGATCTTGGCCTTCTGCGGCCAGTTGCCGATGTCGTTGAAATCCAGGTTCTTCAGATCGATTTTCTGGCTCATGCGCGATCCCCCTGCAGCGGGGCGTTGAAGGCCTGCGGCGGCTGCGCCAGGCGGCTGCCCTCGGGCTTCGGCGCAGGCTTTGCAGCCGGGGCTGCCGGCTGGTTCGGCGTAGCCGGGGCCGGGGTGGCAGCAGGTGCGTTGACCGGCGCGGCGGCGGGAGCGGGGGCAGCCGGTGCAGCAGCAGGCTGGCCGGCGGCCGGTGCAGCAGGTGCCGCTGCATCCGGGCCGGCTGCAAGCGGTGCCACTGCGGGCGGAGCCGGCGTTGCCACCGAACCATCGGCGTTGAGGCCTGGCGTACCGGCCACTTCCTCACTCTGTGCCGGCAGCTTCACCTTGACCACGAACACATAGGGCAGCGCCTTGATGTCGGCCAGCGGGCCCACCTTGCCGTCCTTGTCCTTCTCGGGATCACGCGCTTCGATGATCGACAGTTCCGGGTTGGTCATCCAACCGGAGGTCTCCAGGTTGCGCATGTACGCCGAAACACGGGCATTGGACTGGGTACGGCCTTCCAGGGTCAGCACGTCGCCTTCCTGCTTCAGCGCGGTCAGCACCAGGCCATCGGGAATCGTGCGCACCAGCGCATCGAACAGGTGCACCATCTGCGAGCGCTTGGCCTGCAGTTCCTCGATCACCTTCTTGCGGGCCAGCAGGCGTTCCTTCTGCGCGTCGAGGCGGTCGATCTCCTTGTTCTGTTCCTTGACCTTCTCGATCTCGGCTTCCAGATAGGCGTTGCGGTCCATCTGGCCGCTCACCTGGCGGTCGTAGTAGAACCAGATCACCAGCGACAGCAGCAGGCCACCGATCGCGGCCATGCCCAGCATTGCGTAGAACTCGCGCTGGCGTTGCTTGCGCCGCTCGGCGCGCCAGGGCAATAGATTGATGCGTGCCATCAGTCGAAGCTCCTCAGCGCCAGACCGGTTGCGATCATCAGCGCGGGGGCATCCTGGGCCAGCGCATGCGCGTTCACCTTCGGCCCCAGGGTCATCTGCGCCAGCGGGTTGGCGACCACGGTCGGCACGCCCAGCTGTTCCTCGACCATTTCCGGCAGACCGCCCAGCACAGCGCAGCCGCCGGCCAGCACGATGTGATCAACGCGGTTGAACTCGCTGCCTGCGTAGAAGAACTGCAGCAGGCGGCTGATCTGCTGGACCGTGGCTTCCTTGAACGGCTCCAGCACTTCCATCTCGTAGCTTTCCGGCAGCCCGCCCTGGCGCTTGGCCAGTCCGGCTTCCTCGTAGCTCAGGCCGTAGCGGCGCATGATCTCGTCGGTCAGCTGCTTGCCACCGAACACCTGTTCGCGGCTGTACAGGCTGCGGCCGCCGCGCAGGACATTGAGGGTGGTCATGGTGGCACCGATGTCGACCAGCGCGACCACACCCTCGATGGATACCGGCAGCTCGCTGGCGACCAGGGCATAGGCGTTCTCGACCGCGAAGGCCTCCACGTCCATCACCTTGGCCTGCAGGCCACCCAGCTCCAGCGCCGACTGGCGCAGTTCCACGTTCTCCGAACGCGACGCGGCCAGCAGCACCTGGACCATCTCCGGGTTGTTCGGGATCGCCCCGATCACCTCGAAGTCCAGGTTCACTTCCTCGATCGGGTACGGAATGTAGTTGACCGCTTCCAGCTCGATCTGGGCTTCCATGTCGTTCTCGTCGAGCTCGGCCGGCATCGGGATCACCTTGGTGATCACCGCCGACCCAGCGACGGCGGCAGCGGCCAGCTTGGCCTTGCTCCCCGAGCGGTTCATCGCGCGGCGGATGGCCTCACCCACGGCCTCCACTTCCACGATGTTCTTCTCCACCACCGCATTCGGCGGAAGAGGTTCCACAGCGTAATGTTCCACACGAAAACGATTGCCACTGCGGGACAGCTGCAAAAGCTTTACCGCAGTCGAACTGATGTCGACGCCTACAAGCGGCGACTGACTTTTTGGGATGAGCCCCACGGTTTCTCCCCTGCCGACGGGCACTTGGACGCAAGACCTGCGCCCGAGCATTAATAACGTATTCTTAGCAAATGGCAACGGCCCTGCTGTGAAGTCCCTCACGGATTCACCATGCAGCCCCTGACTGTTCCCCTTGCGCTCCCCGGTGCCGACCCCAGCCGCCACCTTGCGTAATCTATACTCTGCGACCACGAAATTCGCAATCGGAATCTGAACCCGATGACTCGACTCCGCCGCTGGCTGCGCTGGATCTTCCTGATTGTCCTGGTCCTGGCGCTGATCGGCGCGGCCGCCGTGGGCGGTCTGTACTACGCCGTGTCCTCCAAGCTTCCCGACGTGCAGACCCTGCGCGACGTGGAAATGCAGGAGCCCATGTACGTCTATGCCGCCGACGGCAAGCTGATGGCGGTGTTCGGCGAGACCCGCCGTACCCCCATCACCATGAAGGACGTGCCCGAGCGCCTGAAGCAGGCGTTCCTGGCCACCGAGGATGCCCGCTTCTACGAGCATGGCGGTGTGGACTACATGGGCATCGGCCGTGCAGTGTGGCTGCTGGCCACCACCAACGACAAGCGCGTGCCGGGTGGCTCCACCATCACCCAGCAGGTGGCCCGCCAGTTCTTCCTCAGCTCCGAGTACAGCTACACCCGCAAGCTGGCCGAGATCCTGCTGGCGCGGAAGATCGAGTCCGAGCTGAGCAAGGACGAGATCTTCGAGCTGTACCTGAACAAGAGTTTCTTCGGCAACCGTGCCTACGGCGTGGCCGCCGCCGCCGAGTTCTACTACGGCAAGAAGCTGAACGAGCTGGACCTGGATGAAATGGCCTCGCTGGCCGGCATCCCCAAGTTCCCGTCTTCGGGCAACCCGATCTCCAACCCGGAACGTGCCCGCCAGCGCCGCGACAACTATGTGCTGCAGCGCATGGCCGACCTGAAGTTCGTCAGCCAGGCCGAGGCCGACGCGGCCAAGGCCGTGCCGATGCACGCCACCGCGCATGAACCGCCGGTGCAGGTCGATGCCCCCTACGTGGCCGAGCTGGTGCGCCAGGAAATGATCGCCCGCTTCGGCGGCGATGTGGTCAACAAGGGTTACCACGTCACCACCACCATCGATGCCACCCTGCAGACCGCCGCCAACCAGTCGGTGCGCGACGGCCTGCTGCTGTACGACCACCGCCACGGCTGGCACGGCGTGGAGAAGCAGGTGCAGGTGGGTGCCGGCGAAGACGCCGCTGCCCTGGCCGAGCACCTGCGTGGCATGTACGGCCAGGCCGGCCTGCTGCCGGCCATCGTCGCCAGCACCGGTGCCGATGGCAGCGCAACGGTGGTGCTGGCAAACCGCAGCGAGATCGTGCTGCCGGCCGGCGCCGCCAAGTGGACCAACAAGACCCCGGGCAAGCTGGTGCAGCGTGGCGACATCGTGCGCGTGCGCGCCGGTGCCAAGGAAGGTGAGTGGCTGCTGGACCAGATCCCGCGCGGCCAGTCCGCGCTGGTCTCGCTGGATGCCCACAACGGCGCGCTGAAGGCGCTGGTGGGTGGCTTCAGCTTCTCCGGCAACAAGTTCAACCGCGCCACTCAGGCCCGTCGCCAGCCGGGTTCGAGCTTCAAGCCGTTCGTCTACGCGGCTGCCTTCGACAAGGGTTACAACCCGGCCTCGATCGTGCTCGACGCCCCGGTCGTGTTCCGCGACCGCCGCGGCAAGACCTGGGCCCCGCAGAACGACGGTGGCGGCTTCCGCGGCCCGATGCGCCTGCGTGAAGCGCTGGTGCAGTCGCGCAACCTGGTCTCGGTACGCCTGCTTGATGGCATGGGCGTGGACTATGCGCGCAAGTACATCAGCGAGTTTGGTTTCGCCGAATCGGAACTGCCGCCCAACCTGTCGATGTCGCTGGGTACCGCCTCGCTGACCCCGCTGTCGGTGGCCCGTGGCTATGCGGTGTTCGCCAACGGCGGCTCGCGCGTGGATACGTGGCTGATCGACCAGGTCAATGACCGCGACGGCAACCTGGTGTTCAAGGAAAACCCGGCACTGGCCTGCCGCGACTGCGCCGGCAGCAGCGACCAGCCGGTCAACCAGGTGGTGGACGGCTTCAACTTCGGTGCCCCGGCCCCGAAGGTGGACCCGGCTGCTGCGGCCAAGGCCGAAGCCAAGACCGAAACCCCGGCCGCGCCGGTCAACCCGGATGCCCGCACCGCCCCGCGCGCGATCGACGCCCGCACCGCCTACCAGCTGGTGTCGATGATGCGCGACGTGGTCCAGCGCGGTACCGGTGCCCAGGCCAAGGTGCTCGGCCGCGAGGACGTGGGTGGCAAGACCGGCTCTACCAACGACCACCGTGACGCCTGGTTCTCCGGCTTCGGCGGCCCGTACGTGACCACCGTGTGGGTGGGCCGCGACGACTTCCGCTCGCTGGGTTACCGCGAATACGGTGGCAAGGCCGCGCTGCCGATCTGGATCGACTACATGCGCACCGCGCTGAAGGACACCCCGATCGCGCAGAACGAACCGCCCAGCGGCATGGTCCAGGCCACCCTCAACGGCGCCACCGAGTGGGTGAAAGTGGAAGACATGGACCGCCTGACCGACTACGACCTGAACCTCAATACCCCGCAGGCCGACGCCGCCGCGTTCGATATCTTCTGAGGAAGGGTTCGGTAGGTGCCGCTCTGGTAGATGCCAACCTTGGTTGGCGCCGATGCCGCCCCGGTAGTTGCCAACCTTGGTTGGCGCCCTGTGCCGACCAAGGTCGGCACCTACCAAAGCCTTGGTGGGTGCCAACCTCGGTTGGCACCGATGCTGCCCTGGTAGACGCCAACCTCGGTTGGCGCCCCGTGCCGACCAAGGTCGGCACCCACCAAAGCGGTTGCATCCGCCATACCCACGCAGATGTCACATCCGTGCGCTAGTCTGTAGCCAGGTCGCAACAGGGAGTCATCGCATGCATCGCGCCCGTCAGCATGCTGCCAGCCAGACCCGCGAGCGGCGCCACCGCCTCGCCCACGAAGCCGCCCGCCTGATGGCCGAAGGCGGCATCCGCGACTACCACCAGGCCAAGTTGAAGGCCGCCAGCCGGCTCGGCATCCACGACGATGCCTCCCTGCCCCGCAATACCGAGATCGAAGACGCCCTGCGCGAGTACCAGCGGCTGTTCTCCGGGCCCCAGCACGGCAACGAACTGCAGCGCCGCCGTGAAGCCGCCATGCGTGCTCTGGAGTTCCTGCACGGCTTCTCCCCGCGCCTGGCCGGCCCCGTACTGGACGGCACCGCCGACGCCAACAGCCCCGTGCAGCTGCACCTGCACAGTGACGACCCGGAAGCCGTGCATCGCTTCCTGGACGAACACGGCATTCCCGCCGAATCGCGAACACGCCGCCTGCGCATGGACCGCGAGCGCTGCCTGGACGTGCCGGTGTGGGTGTTCAGTGCCGAAGAGCTGACCTTCGACCTGGCCGTGCTGCCCTACGACGCCCTGCGCCAGGCACCACTGTCACCGGTGGATGAGAAGCCGATGCGACGCGCGTCGGTGGCACAGTTGCGGCAGGTGCTGGCCGAAGCGGAGATCACCGCGTATATCGGCGGGTAACGGTAGCGCCGGTCCATGGCCGGCGAGCGCAGCGGTGCCTGCCTTGGGTGGGTGCGGACCGTTGGTCCGCACTGTGCTTCGGGCATTTCGATGGCTGACCGGAGAGCAGTCGAGCATGGCTCGACTCTACAGGGGCGCTGCACCCGTGTTTGGTAGGTGCGGACCGCTGGTCCGCACTGTGCTTCGTGCATTTCGATGGCTGAGCGGAGAGCAGTCGAGCAAGCTCGACTCTACAAAAGCGGTGTTACCTGCTCTGGCAGATGATGCCCATCTTGCTCCCGCTACCAGACAAAACGGGTATCGCGCAGCGGGTCGCTGAGCAGCCGCGGCAACCACGGTGCGGGGGCACGCTGCGGATACTCCCGCATCATCTGTGCGTGCATTGCCTGCAGGTCCCGCAACACCCAGGACTGGTAGTAGATGTCGTTGAACCCATCCGACCAACCACTCTTCACCCGCTCATGCTCGTCTGCCTCCAACGACGGCATCTGGTCCAACGACACCTCCAGGATCGTCGACAGCGCCGCGTTGATCTGCGCATTCTCAACACCCGCCTTGCGCACGTAGTCCAATCGATCGAGGACCCGCCGGCAATCGTAGGGGAAGCACCCGCCTGTGGCGGTGATGTAGTCAGCGATGTCCGCCAGCATGTCGGCTTTCAGCCGCCACACCACTTCGCTGTCCATCACCTGCCGTACCCGCATCGTGCGCAGCGTGCTTGCCCGCACCTCCTCCGGCGTAGTGAACGGAGCACCCGGCGTGCTGCCCGCGTGGCGTACCAGCACGATGCGATGGATCGCCTCCCTGGTGACACCTTCGATGCGCAGCGCCGCTGTCTCCGGGTGCACGCGCGGCGTCGGCACGCTCAGCATCCGCCACATGTACCACAGCACCAGCAACAGTCCGGCGATGCACAGCCCGCTCATCAGCGTCCACAGATCCAGGTTCCGTGTGTAGTAGCGATAGCGCGCCCGCCAGATGTAGAACGTGCGATAGCTGATGATTCCCTTTACCCATCTGTACATTGCCATCTCCTGGGCGAGGACCCCGGCGCGGCGGGGTGGAGTACGCGCGTCACGCCGGGGCTCCATGGCTTACCAGCCGATGCCCACACCCACGCCCATGCTGCGCTCACCGCTGTTGGTGAACGCCCCATTGAGGCTGAAGGTGGCTGAGCCCTTCTCGTTGAGCACGCGCTGGTAACCCACCGCCATCGCCGACTCACCCTCGCTGTAACCCACGCCCGCACCGAGGCGGTTGTAGGTAGCCAGGCCGGCGGTGTTCATCGCCATCGCGCTCTGTGCACTGCTCATCGCGGCCATGCGGTTGAAGCGCTTGTCCATCTTGTCCAGGCGGCGCTCGAAGTTGCTGATCGCCCCATCGGTGTACTCGTTGGCGCGGGCCAGCATCTTCTCCAGCTCGGCGGTGTCGACCTGCGGCTTCGGCGTGTCGTCCTGCTTGGCCTTCGGCTGCGGCGTGGGCTTGTCGCCCTCGCCCAGCGAAGCGACCAGCTGGGAGTCCTTGCCTTCCGGCACCACAGGAGCTTCCTCAGTCTGCGGCTTCGGCACCGAGGACGACGCCAGCGCACGCGGTGCCGGGGCATCGTCGATGCGCTGCTCCAGACCGTCCATGCGGCCGTTGAGCTGCTGCTGCATCGAATGCAGCTGGCCACCGTTGACCGCATCACGGCTGCCGGCCGCGATCAGGCCGTTGGCCACGTTGGAGATGACCATGCCGTTGGCGCCGGCGAGGGTGAGCTGGTTGGTTCCGTCGGCGCGGACCGAGGGAGTGTCCTGGAAGACGGAGCGGAGCTGGGTTTCGACCTTGTCCACGCGCGAGGTGTTGGTGACGACCGCGCCATCCAGTGCCTCCAGTGCACCATTCAACGTGGACTGTGTCTGGCCTTGGACGTTGAAGCTCGGGCCGACGATGTTGCCGTTGGCATCCACCTCTCCGCCGAGGGTGGAGAGCGCACCGCGCAGCTGGCCGACGGTGGCGGCGTTGTGGTTGGCGGTGCCGTTGGCGATGTTTACGAGGCGGCGCTTCGTTCCAACATTACCAAACGATACAACACCTGCCTCGGTCGCATGAGAGCTGGTTCCGAACGCGATAGAACCGTGGGCTCCGGGTTCGACCCTTGATCCAACGCCGAACGCAATGGCTCCGATTGCACCCGGCTCGCCAGCCCTACCAACCTCAGCTCCAGTCCCGATGGCAAAGCTGGAATCTGAGCCTTCGTAGACAGTAGATGCTCGTCCGAGGGCAATTGAGTTTCTTCCCATTGCTTTGGCGAATGTTCCAATCGCCGTGCCACCCTCAATGCCCGTCTTTGCCAAGTTTCCAATGGCGAGACCAGCCGGACCAGCCTGAGCCTGACCATATTCAGGAGCCGTGCCCACGCTGAGGTATTGACCGATGCCTTCCAAGGCCGACACACGGCTATTGGTCTTATAGAGCTGACTGCCGCGCACTACGTCCGAGCTATCAGCCGAGAGCTTCCCCTCGGCCACACCAGTCAAACGCGCACCACCGAAGTCGATCGGGCCGTTTGCATCCATCTCTCGCATCGCCTGCTGCCCCATCTCCCGCTCCTTGCGCATCGCCTCCAGATCATTCCGATTCTGCGAGATCTTCTGCTCTGCGGCGTAGAGCTGGTTGCCCGTTACGGCATCACGGCTTCCTGGCGCCACTCGGCCATCGGCAAGATTGGTCAGCACCATGCCGTTCACGCCATTCAGCGCGATTTGGCTCATGCCGTCGGCACGGCCCGAAGGTGAACCCTGGAAGATCGAACTGAGCTGGCCTTCTACCTTGTCCGCGCGACGGCCTGCGGTGATGACGGCACCATCGAGTGCCATCAGCGCATCCTCGACGGTGTTCTGCGTTCCGCCTTGCACCGTATAGGTCGGGGTGATGATTTTTCCGCTGGCGTTCATGCCTGCTCCGCCACCGAGGGTGGCGAGGGAATCCTTGAGTTGGGAGACGGTGGTGGCGTTGTGGTCGCCGGTGCCAGGGGCGATGTTTACAAGGCGGCGCTGGATGCCAACACCCCCAAATGACGCAACCCCTTCTTCATCTGCTAGCGAGCTATTTCCAAGTGCTAGCGAGCCGTGAGCCCCGCTTCCAACTCTTGCGCCAGCACCAATCGCGATACCTTCATTCGCGCCGCCCGCGCCTCCACCGACCTGTGCACCGACTCCCATTGCGAATCCATTCTCGGAATCCACAGAGACACTCGCCGCTCTACCGATTGCGGTGGAGTTCCTTCCCATCGCCTCCGCAAACGTGCCCACCGCGGTTCCTCCTTCTAGTCCAGTCTTTGCTGAATTTCCGACCGCAACGCCTGCCACACCGGCTGCTGCGCGCTCACTGATGGGCGCTGAGCCTATACTCACAAACTGCGCGACATCCTCAAGATCTGAGACGCGTGAATTGGTTGAATGCAGCTGCTTACCAGACACAGCCTCGGCACTACTTGCGCTCAAAAGCCCATCCGCCACACCACTGATCTTACGATTGGCATTGGCGCTATTGCGCACGTCCAAGGTCGTGCCACTGTTCTTCTCGCCCAAACGCACATTGCCAGTCGCTGATGCCTGCGCCACCAGCCCGCCCAGCGCTGCTGTCTCGGCCAGCGCCTTGGCTGCATCTGTCTTTGCCGCGGCAGCTTCCGTGCCCGCAGACCTGGCAATGCCCTCCACCGTCGCCACCTTGTCATTGGTGGCATTGAGCTGCCTGCCGTTGACGGCCTCGTAGCTGCTGGCGCCGACTACACCATCGGCAATGCCGGTCAGCGTCCTATTCGCGTTCGCGCCGTTGCGCACATCCAGCACGGTGCCGCTGTTCCTCTCACCGACTCGGACGTCGCCGCTGGCACTGGCCTGGCTCAGCAGCCCGTTGAGCGTCCCCACCTGAGTCAGGGCAGAGTTCGCGGTGGTCTTGGCCGCGCTGGCGTCACTCAGTGCGGTGCTGACGTTGCTGTTGGTGGCGTTGAGCTGCCGGCCGGTCACCGCATCGGTGCTGGTAGAGGACAACGCTGCATCCGTAACACCGGTGATCTTACGACTCGCATTGGCGCTGTTCCGCACGTCCAGTACGGTGCCGCTGTTGGCTGCGCCCAGGCGGACATTGCCCGACGCAGAGTTCTGGCTCAGAAGCCCGGAGAGGGTATTGGCCTTGGTCAGCGCACTGTCTGCATTGGTCTTCGCGGTGTCAGCAACGGATCGTGCGGCCGTGACATTGCTGTTGGTGGCATTCAGCTGCTTTCCAGACACAGCGTCAGTGCTCGTCGTACTCAGCGTGGCATCCGCCACGCCGGTGATCCTGCGGTTGGCGTTTGCGCTGTTGCGGACATCCAGAGCCGTACCACTGTTGCCTCCACCCAGTCGCACACTTCCTGAAGCAGATGCCTGTGCCACCAGGCCGCCCAGCGCTTCGGTTTCCATCAGCGCCTTGGTCGCGCTCACCGTTGCAGCTTCAGCTTTCGACTGCGCGGTGCTGGCCAAGCTGTGTACCGAGGCAACCCGCTCGTTGGTGTAGTTCAGCTGGTTGCCTGTCACCGCATCGGTACTGCCTTCGGCGATGGTGCCATCGGCAATCCTCTGGATTTTCCGCAGCAACGAATCACTGCCTACAGAAACCGAGTCAGCGGTATAGGTAACCGACCCTGCCCCCAGGGCGACAGCGTTTCTATGATTGGCCAACGCCCGATCTCCCATCGCCACGGAGCTGGCGCTGAGCGCTCTGGCACCGTAGCCGAGTGCGGCGGCGTACTGTGCATCGGCCTCGCTGGAGGTCCCCAACGCCATCGCGTGGGCAGCCTTGGCCTTGCTCGAATAGCCGAAGGCCATGCTGTACTCGGACTGCGCCTGGGCACCAGTGCCTACCACCACCGCAAAACCACCAGATGCATTGGCGTTGAATCCCACTGCCACGGCACCGTTGCCACTCCAGGCATCTGCACCGAGTGAGACACCTGCGTTCGACCCGGAGAGCTTGTTGCCTGCCGCATCCACGCCGGTACGGGCGCCGTGGCCCACCGCTACGCCGCGTCCGTTGTAGGCCACCGCATTGCTGCCAATGGCCGTACTTGGGCCGTAGCTGCCAGCCTCCGCAATGGAACCTTTTCCCACAGCAAGGTTTGTGGCATCAATCCTGTTGCTGGCGTTCTGCGCCAGGGTGCGTACGGCGGCTACATCGGATTTGACGGTGCCAATCGCACTTTCGGCCGTTTCCAGCTTCTTGTTGGTAGCGTGAAGCTGCTTGCCCGCTACCGCATCCGTGCTGGAATCGTTAACGCGGGCGTCAGCGACATTAACGATGCGACGCTTGATGGACGCACTTCCAACGGAGACCGTCGCCTCCTCGGTCGCAACCGAGCCCCGCCCAAGCGCAGTTGCGTTTGCAGCATATGCCTTCGCCTCATAGCCAATGGCGACGCTGTCATAACTTGCCCAGGTCTGCCCACCGAGCGCGATTGCGCCGGTCCATCCATTCGTGCCAGCGGATGCATTTCCACCAATTGCAATCTTGGAGATGCCAGCTCCCGAGTTGGTCTTCGCTCCACTACCAACGGCAATCGAGTTCAGCGTAAGTGCGCGCGCATCGTGCCCCACCGCGACAGATCCGATTCCATCAGCCAAGGAGTCTGCACCAAAGGCTGAAGCATGGCCGCCCTTCGCAGTAGCCCTGTACCCCATTGCCGAACTCAGTACGCCGTCAATGCGCGCTCTTGGGCCAAATGCAGCGCTCTTCTCCCCGGCAACAGTTGTTGTATACCCGAATGCGGCGCTGTAGTCGCCCTGAGCTTTTGCTGCAAAGCCAAAGGCACCGCTGTAGCGACCTGGCGCGTCAGCGGCGTCGCCGTACGTAGTTGACCACTGTCCCGCCCCCATAATCCCAGAGCCCGCAGAGAGAAATTCGTTGGTTGGCTTTGCCGCAAGAAAGATCAGCACATCGTTACCATCGAGCTCGCACTTTGGATCGCTGCTGTGCGCTGAGCAACTCATGGCATCGGCGTTCACTGCCGGCACAACAGTAACCATCGACAGCACCAATGAACCACGTACAAGGCGAGCTACGCGTGCATTCTTACGACCTCTGGCCGAGGTGATCTCGCTTGCCACCACCCAACACTGTTTGGCTCTATTCCAGATACGACGGTAGATGTGATTCATGCTCATTCCTTAACAAGACAAGGGAAATGAAGCCCCGCAC
Source organism: Stenotrophomonas maltophilia group sp. Smal13 (assembly GCF_030236855.1). NCBI lineage: Bacteria > Pseudomonadati > Pseudomonadota > Gammaproteobacteria > Lysobacterales > Lysobacteraceae > Stenotrophomonas > Stenotrophomonas maltophilia group sp. Smal13. The sequence continues at coordinate 74,479 of NZ_JASJSQ010000004.1, read as the reverse complement.
TTACCCGGGGCTATAGAGGTCAGGCGCTCGGCGCCAGGGTCGTTACGTGATCGCGATAGCTGTCGTTCGACAGTCGGTACTGCAGCTGCAGAGTGCTGCCCGGCTGGAGCTGGAACGGCAGGGTCAGCGCAGCGTCGGGGTAGAGACTTCTGGACAGCTCAAGCGGCGTGCACATGCCACCGGTGTTGCACTCGGCAGCACCGGTGATGCCCACACGCAGCGTGCCGGTGTTGCGCAGGGTGTTGCCCTGCAGTTGCAGATCCACACTGCCTTTGGCGGGCACTACGTTCACCAGCGCGCCCCAGACCAGGCTGACTCCGACATTGGCCTGCGCTGCCTGTTCGTCGCCTTCCAGGATCGTGCCGTCGGGGCCCTTCACGCCCTCGAAGTAGATGCGGTAGGCCGCCTCCTTCTCGACCGTCTGCAGTGGAATCACCCGGATCAGGCGATTGCCACCACCGCTGAGTGCGAACTTGCCAGGCGTGATGGCAATCGCCGCATCGGCAGCTTCCACTTCAATCTCTTCCTCACCCACCTGTGCCGGGTTGGTGATGCGCAGTAGACGTGCCTGCACGTACTGGGGCTGGGTGGATTGCGAGTACACGCGGATCTTCGTGCCATGCTTTGCATCCACCGCTGCACGCATCGGATGAATGGACAGATTGGCCTGTGCCGGTGGGGCCAGCAGTGCGCTCAACGGCAACAGGCAGAACAGCAGTTTCTTCATGATGAGCCTCCGTGGGGATCAGGGTTTGGCGGTCGGCACGCGCAGCTCTACCGTCAGCTCGCCTTCGTAGAGACCGGGGCGTTTGCTGGCGATGGGCGTGGGCGGTGTTTCCAGCGTCAGGGGCGTGGGCACGCAGTACACGGGTTGGCTGATGCCCGGCAGCAGCACCATGCGCAGTTGCGCGCTGTCGATATCGCGCAACAGCTGCTCCTCGCCGTGCTTCATCGCCAGGCGATTGCCGCCATAGTTCAGACCGACTTGATAGTCGAGGCGCTGGGTGTCATCGCTGCCGCCGTCCTGATGCCAGACCGCAAAGTCCCGACCTGGTGGTGGCCGCGGCCCGCTGTCGCGCACGGTGACGCCGAGGAACTCGCTCTGCGAACCCAAGCCGTCGTACAGGCACATGTCCACGTCCTTGCGCCCGGCGACGACCTTGCGGATGGGGTCGTAGCGCAGGTCCATGTTGACCAGGGGGGCTACTCCATTGAAGCCGGGGAAATAGATCGAGATCGCGTCGTAGTCGGTGACGGTGAAGTCGAAGTTGAAGACGGCTGTGGCTACCGGTGCTGCGGCTGGGTCGGCTTTGATGTTCAGGCGCATCGTGGCCTTCCAGTGGCCGGCCACGAGCCTTGCAAGCTCATATGCTGGAATAGTCAGAGCAGCACCTGTGCCGACTGGTTCGTCCGATACGCATTGGTACCAGAACGCTTCATTCAGAATGCGCTTCTGACTGTCCCAGTAATCGATGTTGCAGCGAGGACCCGACATAACCCGCTGCAGACTTCCTACCGCGCGAAGCTCTGTACGCAGGCCAGTCCTCAGATCAGCGAGACGCAACGTTATCTCTGTTGTCCCCCCTGACATGATCGGCTCACTTTCCGTTGGGCATCGCCCAAACTCACTATCAGAAGCAGATCCACAAACCACATGGATCTGCCCATACTTCATCGCCAAGTCGTGACTGAACCCCAACACCGTCCGCGGCGCCCACAGCTCCACATCACCCGGCACGGCCGACCGATCCCAGGTCATCACGATGTCCCTGCTCTGATCCGCCGGGTGCGTCTCCGGCGGCCACTGCGCCCACGCCCTCGGCGCCAGCACCACCAGCGCACACACCAGCATCAACACCAACAACACACGCCGGTTCATGGCGTTCCTCCTGCAGCAGCGGTCTGGGGCGTGGCGGCAATCAACGCGCGTTCCTGCAGCAGGCGGGTCACGCGGGCCTGCTGGCGGATCTCTGCCGGCAGCTGGGCCACGGCCAGCGGCTCGCAGTGCACGGCGCCGACCAGCAGCACCACCTGGCGGCGCTCGCGCACCTGCAGCGGGCAGTGCAGCAGGCGGTCGTCCTGCAGCAGGTACAGCGTTGTCTCGCGACGCGGGAAATCGGCAACGAAGCCGCCGTTGGCGCTGGTGCCGGGCACCGGCGCGTTGAGGATGCGGGCGCCACCCAGCGGCGCTCCGGCAAGATCCTTGGCATTGCCGATGAAGGTGTAGGTCACCTCGATCGGCACCGGCATGCGCATCAGCCGCCCGGGGCTGAGGAACATCGGCCGCGCGCCACCCACGCCGGTCACGCGGATGGCGGCAATGCTGTCCAGCGTGCTGGCGTCCTGTACTTCGGCGCGGTGTGACTGGTACGACGACAACGGCAGCAGGCGGCGTTCGCCGATCTGCAGGCGTTGCCGGCGCAGGCCGCCCACCTGCAGTTCGGCCGCCACGCCACGCAGGTCGATGTCGTCGGTGTCGGCCACCTGCACGGCCAGGCCGGCGTCGGCACCGTTGCTGCCGCTCCAGTAGAAGCCGCGCTTGCCCAGTGCGAAGCCGGAGCTGTGCATGCCGCTGTAGGCGGTCTCGCTGCGACCGCGCTGCTGGTAGTGCGCCAGCGTGGCGCCGCTCTGGCCCAGGCTGTTCTGCAGCTGGCCGCTGAGCGTGGCGCTGTAACGGTCGCTGTTGTTGGCGCGCAGCTCGGCCGACAGCTCGCGGTACTGCGCGTCCACCTCCTGGCGCAGGCTGTGGCCGACGCTGTAGTTGATGTCCGGGCGCTGATGCTGCGGTTGGCGCACGTCAACGCTGTAACGGCGCTGGCCGCTGCCGGCGGTGCCGCGCAGCAGGCGGGTCAGGCTCAGATTGAAGTAGATGCCTCGGTCGCGCTGGTCACTGCCGCGCAGGCTGTCGCTGGCGCGCTGCTGCCACACACCCACGCGGGTGGAGACGCTGAAATCCTGCCAGCGATGGCTGCGGCTGAAGCTGGCCTGCCAGGTACGGCTGAGTTGCGGCTCGCGACGCGGTTGCCATGGCGGCGGCGGTGGCAGCAGCGGGTCCAACCCAGCCAGCGGATCGCCCTCCGCACCGGGAAGCTCGCGCCCGGCGCGCCAGGTCTGGCGCCGCGTGTAGCCCACATAGGCACTGCCACCGGCCAGCGGCAGCGCCATCGATGCACTGAGCGAGTTGGTGCAGCCCAGCTGGTCGCGGGCGTCGGCCTCGAACTGGCAGGCCTTGCCGCGCATGCGCTGCTGGTAGATGTTCCAGGATGCGGTGCGGCGGTACGACAGCTGGTGCTGCTGGCCGGTGCTGCCATCGTTGCCGCGCATGCCGCCAAAGCTGGCGCGCAGTTCCTGGGTGGCGTACAGGCGGCGCAGGTCCACGCGCAGCTCGCCGTAGCGGAAGCCGCCCAGGTCGGCGGCGCCGGCCACCATCGCCACGTCGCGGCCCAGCGGCACGCGCATGCCGGCCACGGCCACGCGTTCGCCATCGAAGCGGTCACTGCGACGCTCGTTGCGCTTGCCGCCCTGCACGAACCACTGCCACTGGCTGTTGGTCCAGTCGCCGCCCTTGTCGAACGGCGCATCTTCGCTGCGCACCAGTACGCCGTCTTCGTAGATGCGCAGGGTGACGTTGTAGTTGCCGAACGGGAAGTTGCGGGTGTCGATCTGGTTGATGCCGGCCTGCAGGTAGGAGGTCTGCAGCAGGCGCGTGCCGTCGTAGGCATCCACGCGTGCGTCGCGCGCCAGCAGCACGGTCAGCGGCGTGGCCTGCACGGCGGCATCGGCATCCACATAGGCCTGGGTGGTGCCCACGCGCAGGCCTTGCAGGCGGTCCAGCGGCAGCATGCTGAAACTGAAAGTGCCGCCCTGTGGGCTGGACAGGTTGCGGCGGTCCATGCGCCCGGCCTGCAGGTAGTGCGCCTGCCCCAGGTCATGGCGGTAGTAGACGTTGTCGAACTGGAACTCACTGTTACTACCACGGCTGCGGTAGCGCTGCTGGTTGAAGTTCCATTCGGCGGAGACATGCCCGCGATCGAACAGGCCCAGCACGCCGGTGCCGCGCGCGGACAGCGTCTGGTAGTCGCGGCTGCCACTCACATTGATCACCTGCTGGTGCAGGAAGGCGTTCTCGGCGTTGGCGCTGACGGTGTGGAAGCGTTCGGCGGCCGGTTTGCCGGGAATCCACTGGCGGGCAACGAACAGGCGCACCGCGCCCTCGCCTTTGTCGTACAGCGCGCGCACGGCAGCGGGGTCTTCTGGAGGATCGAGATAGCCACAGCCGGCGGTGGCCCCACCGAAGCGGCAGGCCAGATGGCTGTTGCGCGGCATCGGCTGGGACAACGCGGGCAGCAGCGTGGCCTGCGCCTCAGCGGGCAGGTCGAGCGCCTGCAGCACGCTTGCGGGATCTTCCAGCTGCACGTGTTCCAGGGTCACGCGCACCGGCGACAGCCCGGCCGAGCGGCCGAACAGTTGGATGTCGAGTTGTTCGGTCTGGCCTTCGACCAGATCCTCGAAGCCGGGCGGGACGCCGCGCGCCGCCACCAGCGGCGTTGCCAGCGCCAGGGCGAGCGCGACCGCCAGCCGGGTGATGGCGGGGGCGTGTGGGGTCATGGGGGTACCGCTGGAAAGGCAGCCAGCCCGGCGTGCGGGCCGGCGCGGGGATTACGGCGTGGTGGCCTTCTGGTTCAGCACGATGTTGACGATGCCGGTGTAGGCACCCTTGGTGGCGATCGGGGCCGGCGTGGTCTGGGCGATGACCAGCGGCATCGAGATCGACGCGCCCGGGGTGGAGCCGGCACCGGTGAACAGATCGGCGGCCTTGAACTCGACCGGAGTCACTGCCAGCGCGCGGTTGTTGAGGCTGACCGTCATCGGCACAGTAACCTTGCCATCACCATTGGCGAGCACGAAGGCGCTACCAATCTTGGCCTCGATATCGGCGCTTTCATCATTGGAGTGGATGCGCACATGCTGGGTGCTCGGCACCAGGCCGCGTAGCGGATCGTGGGTCAGGGTGACGGCGTCCGGCAGTGCGCTGCCGTCGTCGCGCAGCAGGGCCAGGGTCGGGTCGACGTCGGCATAGACGGAGATCTTGGTTTCCACGGCGTGCGCGGACAGCGAAGCCGTGGCCAGCGCTGCAGCGAGCGCGGCCTTCTTGAAAATGGCGTGCATGGGTTGTCTCTCTCGGACAAGGGGGAATGAGAAAGCCCCCCTCCCCTAAGGAGAAAGGGAGGGAGGCGCCGCCCGCAGAGGTGGTTGCGGGCGACGGAGAGAATGTTAGAAACCCATTGTCCTGCAGGCCATTCAAGCATTCCTAAAACGTTGAACGTTAAGAAGAATCTTTGAATTAGTTCAACGTTCCAGGCTTATGCAATTTCCCTCATTCGGTAAATGCAAAAAATCTCATTGCTTCGCCTTTGTAGAGTCGAGCCATGCTCGACTGCTGTTCGCGCTGTTCGCGCTGTTCGCGCTGTTCGCGCTGTGCGTGCTGTGCGTGCTGTGCGTGCTGTGCGTGCGAGTCGAGCATGGCTCGACTCTACATATTGCAACCCGCGCGAGCCTCAGCCTGCGGGTACCACGGTCACGCGATCAACATCGATGTCGGTCGGTTTGAACCGATGCGTGTCGACCTTGCCATGCAGTTCCACCACGGTATCCGCACCAATGGCCTGCTGCGGCAGGTCTTCGTCATCGATCTCCACTTCGATCTGGCCACTGGCATCGCGGAACTGGTAACGCTCGTGGCCAAGCTTGGCGACCAGGGTGCCACGCAGCACCACCGGGTGGTCGTCGCGCTGGGCGCGCGCATCGGCCACGGAGCTGGCAGCGGTGCCCGCACCCGGGCCGGTGTACTGCGCGGATGCGTGCGGGCTCAACAGGGCCAGCGGCGTGGCGATGAGGGCAATGGCAAGCAGTCGATTCATGGCGTTCTCCATGGCTGAGTAAGTGCCCTCAGGTTCTATCGCCCCGGATGTGATGCCTATGCAATAGATCCGAAAAGATGTGAAAGCGACATTCAGTGTCAGAAATCATTCATGCCGGATGAGCCTCTGCTCTCAGGAGCGATTCCATGGCCGTGACCAGGGCCAAGGGTGTCTCATTCATCGGGTAGTGTCCTGCATCTTCCAGAACCTCCAGCGTGGCCTGCCGGTAGCGGCGCAGATAGGTGCGCTCCATCAGTGATCGGTTGAAGGTGGGATCATTCCCACCCACCACCACCTTCAACCTGTGCTCGCCGACGATCTCATTGCTGAAGTCCGTATCTGCCCACGCGGCTAGATAGGCGGCAAACGCGTCGGGCGCGGAGTGCTGCATTGAATAACGGGCCTTCCAATCCAGCCAGGCTGCGGGCAGCCGCCCGCCGGTACTGCGATCGATGATGGCCCTTCGGCTGGCCACGCTGCCGGCAGCGCTCTCCAGAAGTCCTCGCGTGGATGCGTCATAGGCCATGCCGCCGCAGGGAACGGGCGCGATGGCCAGCATGGACCGCACCCGCTGGGGGGCGAGCACGGCGATGCGCTCGATCGCCATGCCTCCCATGGAATGCCCCGCTACGCTGAACGTTTCCAGCTGAAGTGCATCGGCGAGCGAGAGTGCGTCACGGGCGATTTCGTCGATGCTGTACTGCCCCGCCACATCGCGCATGCCGCCGTAGCCACGGCAGTCCATGAAGATGTAGCTGAAGTGGTCGCGTGACAGCCACGGCTCGATCGGTTCGAACGCGTGTGCGTCGCCGAACCAGCCATGCAGGACCAGGACGGAGTGAGGCCCCTGCCCCACGCGATGAAAAGTGTTGGCCATGAAGAATTGCCGCAGTGAGGAGGAGTGTTGATGCTAGGCAGCGCAGGCCCAGCCCACCGTCGATGACAGGTCAACCGCTATAGAATCCGGGCCATGCGCAATTCGCTGCTCGATCCCTATGAAGACCTGCCGCGCGATGTCGTGGTCACCTCGAACGATTACGCAGCATCGTCCACCTTTCCCCGCCATGCCCATCGACGTGGGCAGTTCGCGTTCGCCGCGCGCGGCACCATCAGCGTGACGACACCGCAGGGGCGCTGGCTGGTGCCGCCACAGCGCGCCTGCTGGGTTCCCGCCGGGCTGGCCCACGAGATGACGATGCGCGGGCCGGTGACGATGCTCAACGCCTTCCTTTCCATCGAGGCCGCTGCTGCGGTGACGATGCCGGCGCAGTGCCACGTGTATGCCGTTTCGCCGTTGCTGCGGCAGCTGCTGGAAGGCGCCGTGGACCTGCCCGCGCTGTACGACGAGGACGGGCGTGCGGGCAAGCTGATGCAGTTGCTGGTCGCGGAGATCGCGTCGATGCCGATGCTTTCCCTGCATGCGCCGTTGCCTGCCGATGCACGCCTCGCGCGCGTCTGCCGGGCGCTGTTCGATGCGCCCTCGCTCGCCATCGGGCTTGATGAGGTGGCTGCGGATGCAGGCATGAGCCGGCGCACCTTCACGCGGACGTTCCGCGCAGGTACCGGGGTGAGTTTCGCCGAGTGGCGGCAGCAGGTATGCCTGCTGGCAGCCATCGAACGGCTGGGCCAGGGGCAGGCGGTGACACGCGTGGCATTGGACCTGGGGTATGCGAGCCCCAGCGCGTTTTCTGCCGCGTTCCGGCGTGAGCTGGGGTGTTCGCCGAGCCGGTATTCAGAGGTGTAATGCCGGGTAGGTGTCTGGTTGCCGTGCGGACCAACGGTCCGCACCTACCACATGCCGGGAATCGTGCGTGCCAACCAAGGTTGGCAGCTACCAGAGCCGAAGCAAAAAAAACGCCCCGCGGATGCGGGGCGTTCTCGGCACAATCTACACGGGCGATCAGCCCTGGTAGTCGCGCACGTCGCTGCCGGTGTAGACCTGGCGCGGACGGCCGATCTTCATTTCCGGATCAACCTGCTGTTCCAGCCAATGCGAGACCCAGCCGGAAGTACGGCCCAGGGCGAACATGACGGTGAACATCTCGGTCGGGATCTGCAGCGCCTTGTAGATGATGCCGCTGTAGAAATCGACGTTCGGGTACAGCTTGCGGGCGACGAAGTACTCGTCCTGCAGCGCAGCCTGTTCCAGCTTCACGGCCACGTCCAGCAGCGGATCCTGCACGCCCAGCTGCTTGAGCACCTTGCTGGTCATCTCACCGATGACCTTGGCGCGCGGGTCGAAGTTCTTGTAGACGCGGTGGCCGAAGCCCATCAGGCGGAAGCCGGAGGTCTTGTCCTTGGCCTTGAGCACGGCGGACTCGACATTGTCGGCAGTGCCGATCTCTTCCAGCATCTTCAGCACGGCTTCGTTGGCACCGCCGTGGGCAGGACCCCACAGCGCGGTGACGCCAGCGGCAACCGACGCGTACGGGTTGGCACCGGTCGAGCCGACCAGGCGCACGGTCGAGGTCGAGGCGTTCTGCTCGTGGTCGGCGTGCAGGATGAACAGCAGGTCCAGCGCCTTGACCACGTCCGGGTTCAGATCGTACTGGCCATCAGCCGACTCGAAGGTCTGCTTCAGGAAGCGGCTGACGTAGTCCAGCGAGGTGTCCGGCTTGTTGGCCGGCAGGCCCTTGCCGTGGCGGTAGATCAGCGCCGACAGGGTCGGCACCTTGGCGATCAGGCGCACAGCGGCCTGGCGGCGCTGTTCGGCGTCGGACAGGTCCAGCGAGGCGTGGTAGATGCCCGACAGCTGCGCGATGGCGGCGGTCAGGATGGCCATCGGATGTGCATCCTTGGCGAAGCTGCCGATCAGGGTGTTGATCGACTCATCGACGTTGGCTTCAGCCGCCAGCTCGTCGGTGAAGGCCTTCAGCTGCTCGGCGCTCGGGCGCTCGCCGTTGATCAGCAGGTAGGCCACTTCGACGTAGCTCGACTTTTCCGACAGCTGTTCGATCGGGTAGCCGCGGTACAGCAGCACGCCCTTGTCGCCGTCGATGTAGGTAATGGCGGACTTGCAGCTGGCCGTCGCGGTGAAGCCGGAATCGTAGGTGAAATACCCCGTTTCCTTGGTCAGCTTCGCGATGTCGACGCAGTCGTTGCCAAGGGTGGGTTTGATGACGGGCAGAACGACCGACTTATCGCCGGCGTTGAGCGTGACCTGATCAAGATCGGACACTGTGTGCGCTCCTTCATGGGAAGGCGCCTGCCCAAGCGCATTGGTCAGGCACGTGAATGACGTCCTCGGCCTGTGCCGGGGATCAGGTCATTATCGCACAGCAGCATTTGCCCGGCGCTAGACAGAAGTCGTATACGACAGGCGGCCAGACGCCGGCCGTTGAGCGGCCCGGATCGGCAAAAGTGTTGTCACACGAACGCAGTGTTCCGTCCATCCAAACGCCCGTTGGGTTGGCGTTGGGGAAAAACAAACGGCCGCGCAGAGCGCGGCCGTCGGTTCGAAGCTGGATCGACAGATCAGCGCGCGTAGCGCTTCTGGAACTTGTCGATACGGCCCGAGGTGTCGATGACCTTGTGCTTGCCCGTGTAGAACGGGTGCGAAGCAGAGGAAATTTCAACCTTGACCAGCGGGTATTCGTTGCCGTCTTCCCACTGGATGGTTTCCTTCGTGCCCATGGTCGAGCGGGTCAGGAACTTGAAATCGGAGGTGACGTCATGGAAGACGACGTCGCGGTAGTTCGGATGGATATCGGCCTTCATGGGCTCACACCGTAAATGGGCTGGTGGTCAAGAGCGGCATTATAAGCACCGGTTGCCGCTCGGGGCAACCGGTGCGGGTCAACAGACTTCAGTCCGCGCCCAGGGCCTGGCGCACCAGGGCCTCGAAACGCTGCTGGTCGTAGGCCATCAGCAGATCGCAGTTGTCCGGCTGGCCGGTCTGGCGGTTCCAGTCGACGATGGTGGCGCCGCGGCTGAACGTACCGTTCAGCTCCACGTTCAGCGGCCGCGATTCGACCTGCAGCTGCCCTTCCGGGTTCAGCGCCCAGGCCATGGCGACCGCATCGGCGGTATACCAGCGGCCGCCCTTGCTGTCTTCGGACAGGCCACGGGTCTTGCGCGAGATCAGCTCGTAGAAACGGGCGCGATCGGAATCGGCCTGCAGCCACTTTTCAGCTTCCTGCAGCGGCAGACCATGGGCAACGGTGGCCTCCCAGTCCGACACCAGCAGGTGCTTGAACGAGGTGAACACCACGTGCGCCGCTTCCGGATCGAAGGCGATGTTGAATTCGGCGGCCGGGGTGATGTTGCCGTGGCAGGTGACCGCGCCGCCCATCACCACGATGCGCTTGATGCGCTCGGGAAGGGTCGGGTCCAGCTTCAGTGCCAGGGCCAGGTTGGTCAGCGGGCCAAGCATCACCAGCATCAGTTCACCGGCGTGCTCGTGCGACAGGCGCAGGATGGCCAGTGCGGCGTGTTCGGCTTCAGCCTGGCGGCTCGGCGGCGGCAGGTCCACGTCGCCGTAGCCGTCACGGCCATGCACGTGGGCGGCGTCAACGGAGGGATGCAGCAGCGGATCCGGGCTGCCGGCAAACACCGGTACGTCGGCGCGGCCGACGATGTCGCAGAGCTTGAGGGCGTTGCGGACGGTGTACTGCAGGCCGACATTGCCGGCGGCGATGGTCAGGGCGACCACGTCATGCCGTTCATCGGCAAAGGCCATCAGCAGGGCCAGGGCGTCGTCCACACCGGGGTCGGTGTCGATCAACAGGGGGATCTTGTGGGTCATCGTTGCCGTCTTCAGATCGGCAACGAAGTGTGGACCGGGATGATGACCGTTGCAAGTACGGGGGGTTGGGGTTCGGCAGGGCTGCGCCCTGCACCCGCCGAATCAGCGGCAAACGCCAGAGCAACAGCAAAAGCTGGTTTCCTGGGGGATGGCGGGGTGGGTCCGGTTGCGGGGGACGCTGCAAGTACGTCCATGTAAGCTCGGTCGCCGCATCCATGCGGCTCACGCCCCCGCAACCGGACCCACCCCGCCTTCGACAGATTTCTGCAGTCTGTCGGAACGGCGTTCTGCTCTGGTAGGTGTCGACCTTGGTCGACATATCCACGGATTCATCGAAAAGGCTGTCTGTAGAGTCGAGCCATGCTCGACTCCCGCGCGCAGCGAGCGGTAGATCCACGCCATGCGTGGATGAGCGTCCCGGGGATGGAATCAGAGCCCTTTGCTGTGCAAAGGGCTCAGACCCCGCAACTTACGCCGAGGCGTAACGCACGGCGGTGCCGATCCAGCGCTGCACCACGCGATCGGCCAGCGCGGGTTGCTGGGCCAGCAGGCGTTCGGCCAGGTCATGCACGCCGGGCAGCAGGCTGGCATCGCGGGCCAGATCGGCGATGCGGAAGCCAGCCAGGCCGGTCTGGCGGGTACCGAGCAGTTCGCCCGGGCCACGCAGCTCCAGATCCTTCTCGGCGATGACGAAGCCATCGTTGGTTTCGCGCATGGTCTGCAAACGCTCGCGCGCCATCTGCGAAAGCGGCGCCTGGTACAGCAGCACGCAGCGCGACACCGCCGAACCACGACCGACGCGGCCGCGCAGCTGGTGCAGCTGGGCCAGGCCGAGGCGCTCGGCGTTCTCGATCACCATCAGCGAGGCATTCGGTACGTCCACGCCCACTTCAATCACGGTGGTCGCCACCAGCAGGTCGATCTCACCGGCCTTGAACGCCACCATCGTCGCCAGCTTCTCGGCGGCCTTCAGGCGGCCATGCACCAGCCCCACGCGTACGCCCGGCAGCAGCGCCTGCAGCGATTCGTAAGTGGCCTGCGCCGGGGTGGCGTCGAGCTCTTCGCTTTCCTCGATGAGCGTGCACACCCAGTACACCTGCCGCCCTTCCTGGCAGGCCAGCGCGATGCGCTCGATCAGTTCGGGACGGCGGTCGTTGTTGAGTGCCACGGTCTGCACCGGGGTGCGGCCCGGCGGCAGTTCGTCGATGGCCGAGACATCCAGATCCGCGTATTCGGACATCGCCAGCGTGCGTGGAATCGGCGTGGCGGTCATCACCAGCTGGTGCGGCACGCTGTTGCCACCCGCGCCCTTGTCGCGCAGGGCCAGCCGCTGGTGCACGCCGAAGCGGTGCTGTTCGTCGACGATCGCCAGGGCCAGGTCCTGGAACACCACCGCCTCCTGCATCAGCGCGTGGGTGCCGACCACCACCTGCGCTTCGCCGTTGGCGACCTGCTCCATCACCTTGGCGCGCGCCTTGCCGGTGACCTTGCCGGCCAGCCAGGCGATACGCACGCCGAGCGGTTCCAGCCAGCCGCGCAGGTTGTTGAGATGCTGCTCGGCCAGCAGTTCGGTGGGCGCCGCCAATGCGACCTGCTTACCCTGCTCGACTGCCAGCATCGCGGCCAGTGCGGCGACCACGGTCTTGCCGGAGCCGACGTCGCCCTGCACAAGCCTCAGCATCGGGCTGGGCCGCGCGAGGTCTTCGCGGATCTGCTTGAACACGCGCGCCTGGGCGCCGGTCAGCGCGAACGGCAGCTGTTTCAGCAGCGCCTTGGCCAGCTTGCCGGGGCCGGCCAGCGGCGGCGCATGGTGCGCCTGCAAGGCGATGCGCTGGCGACGCAGGCTGAGGTGATGGGCCAGCAGTTCTTCCATCGCCAGGCGACGCTGCGCCGGATGGGTGCCTGCGGCCAGCGCGGCCAGATCGGCATCCGGCGGCGGCCGGTGCACAGTGAGCAGCGCGCTGCGCAGTGACGGCAGGCCGAGGCCATCCAGCCAGCCGCTGGGCAGCAGTTCCAGCGTGCTTTCCTCGGGCAGGCGGTCCAGCGCCTGGCCGATCAGCTTGCGCATCGTCATCGGGCCAACGCCTTCCACGGTGGGATACACCGGGTCGAGGCGGTCGCCGAGTTCGGGATCGTCATTGCGGCCCAGCACCTGGTAGCTGGGGTGGACGATTTCCAGGCCGAGGTGGCCGGGTTTGGGGGTGCCGAAGCAGCGCAGCCGGTTGCCGACCGCGAACTGGCCGACCTGCTGCTGGCGGAAATGGAAGAAGCGCAGCACCAGGGTGCCCTGCCCTTCATCCTCCACGGCGACCTTCAGCATCGGCCGGTAGCGCATGCCGCGCTCGACCGCGACCACCCGCCCTTCCACCTGCGCCGGCACGCCGTTGCGCAGGTCTTCGATGCGGGTCAGCCGGGTCCGGTCTTCATAGCGCAGCGGCAGATGAAGCCAGAGATCCTGCAGGGTGGCCAGGCCACGCGCCTGCAGTTTGGCGGCCACGGCCGGACCGACGCCGGCGAGCATCGCCAGGGATGCTTCGCCGGACGGTGACAGGACCAGGGTGACCGCCGCCTTGCGTGCCACGTGGCGGTCAGTCGATGACCATCACCGCGTCGACCTCGAAGTTGGCGCCCTTCGGCAGGCCGGAGACTTCGATGGTGGAACGGGCCGGGTACGGGGCCTGGAAGTAGTCCTGCATGACCGCATTGACCTTGGCGAACTCGCCCAGGTCGGTCAGGTACAGGCCCAGGCGCACGACCTTGTCCAGCGAGCCGCCAGCGGCTTCGGCCACGGCCTTGAGGTTGTCGAAGGCGCGGCGGGCCTGTGCTTCGACGTCACCGGCGCCGACGATGTCGCCGGTAGCCGGATCGAGCGGGATCTGGCCGGAGAAATACACGGTGTTGCCGGCGCGCACGGCCTGCGAGTACGGGCCGATGGCGGCGGGAGCCTTTTCGGTGTTGATGATCTGGCGGGACATGGGTCGCTCCGGTGCTTGGGGGAAAACAGAGCGGTGATTGTACCGGGTGGGGGCGCATCCACGCATGGCGTGGATCTACCGCGCCGCTTCGGTAGTGCCGGCCGCTGGCCGGCAAACCCATGAACGTCGGAAGCACCGCGAAGTTGCCGGCCAGCGGCCGGCACTACCGGGTTCTCGTTACTGGCGGCGTACCGACTGCACGACCGACAGGCGGCGCAGGCGGCGCATCACTTCGGCCAGGTGGTTGCGGTCGCGTACCTGGATGTTGAACGCCAGCACGGCGGCGTTGAAGTCGCGGTCCAGGTAGTCCACGCGCTCGATGTTGGAATGGCTCTGCGCGATGGCGGCGGCCAGCTGCGCCAGCACGCCGGTGCCGTTCTCCACTTCCACCACCAGCGAGGTGTCGTAGTCGCCGGAGACGGTAGTGTCCCAGCCGATCGGCACCCAGCGCTCGGGCGACTTGCGCAGCTCGGCCAGGTTCGGGCAGTCCATGCGGTGCACCACGATGCCCTTGCCGGCGGTGTGGTAGCCCATGATCTCGTCGCCCGGAATCGGCTGGCAACAACCGGCGAAGGTGACCACGCCGCGCTCGCTGCCGTTGATCAGGATCTTTTCCTGCGAGTGGTGGCGCGAATGCGGGCCGCCACGCAGTTCGGCGTAGGCCATTAGTGCCTGTGCGGCCTGGGTCGGCATCCAGTTGCCCAGTGCGACCTCGGCCAGCAGCGCCTCCAGGCGCGGGAAGCGGTGCTCGGCCAGGAACGCATCCAGGCGCCCCTTCGGCAGCCGCTCCAGCGACGAATCCATCGCTTCCAGCGCACGGTCCAGCATGCGGTGGCCGAGCTGCACGGCGTCTTCGTGCTCCAGCTGCTTGAGCTGGTGGCGGATGGCGGTGCGCGCCTTGCTGGTGACCACGAATTCCAGCCACTGCGGTTTCGGCGTGGCCGAGCGTGCGGTGATGATCTCCACCGACTGGCCCGACACCAGCTTGGTGCGCAACGGCACCAGCTTCTTGTCCACGCGCGAGGCCACGGCCATGTTGCCGACGTCGGTATGCACGGCGTAGGCGAAGTCCAGCGCGGTGGAATTGCGCGGCAGGGCCAGGATCTTGCCCTTCGGGGTGAACAGGTAGACCTCGTCCGGGAACAGGTCGACCTTGACGTTGTCGAGGAACTCCAGCGAGGAACCGGCGGCACGCTGCGAGTCGATCAGCTCAACGATCCAGGCGTGTGCGCGGCTCTGCGCGCTGTTCGGTGAATCGCCGCCGAACTTGTAGGTCCAGTGCGCGGCCACGCCACGTTCGGCGATCAGGTCCATCTCTTCGGTGCGGATCTGCACTTCGATGGGCGAACCATACGGCCCGAACAGCACCGTATGCAGCGACTGGTAACCGTTGGCCTTGGGAATGGCGATGAAATCGCGGAAACGCCCATCCAGCGGCTTGAACGTGGCATGCACCGAACCCAGCGCGTGGTAGCAGCTGGGCACGCTGCGCACCACCAGGCGGAAGCCGAACACGTCCATCACCTGGTCGAAGGTTTTGTTCTCGTCGCGCATCTTGTTGTAGATGCTCCACGGGGTCTTGATGCGGCTGACCAGGCGGTGCTCGATGCCTTCCTTCGCCAACCGCTGCGACAGCTGCACTTCCACCTGCGCCAGCGCTTCGCGGCGGACCACCGGCTGGCTGCGGATGTGCTTTTCCAGGATCGCGTGGCGCCACGGATACAGCGCCTTGAAACCGAGGTTCTGCAGCTCGCTCTTGACCAGGCTCATGCCCAGGCGCTGGGCGATGGGCGCGTAGATCTCCAGCGTCTCGCGGGCGATGCGGCCGCGCGCTTCGCGGCTCTGCGCGCCCAGCGTGCGCATGTTGTGCAGACGGTCGGCCAGCTTGATCATGATCACGCGCAGGTCGCGCGACATCGCCAGCAGCATCTTGCGGAAGCTCTCAGCGGCCGCTTCCTGGCGGTCGCGGAACTTCAGCTTGTCCAGCTTGGTCACGCCGTCGACCAGTTCGGCCACGGCTTCGCCGAACTCGGCGGCCAGCGCTTCACGGGTCAGCGGGGTGTCTTCGATGGTGTCGTGCAGGATCGCGGCGATCAGCGCCTCCACGTCCAGGCCGAGCTCGGCCAGCACCTGGGCCACGGCCACCGGATGGGTGATATAGGGCTCGCCCGACTTGCGCGTCTGCCCGGCGTGTGCGGCGGCTCCGACTTCCCAGGCACGGCGCAACAGCGGCAGCTGTTCCGGCGGCAGGTAATGGGCGGCGCGTTCAAGCTGGAGGACGTAGTCGGGTACGGCGGCAGCGGGGGCTGCGGCGACCTTGGCAGTGGGGCCTGGGTTCATGCCCGAAGCCTATTCCAGCGCGACGTTTACGGCAAATCCTGAATGCGAAACAGCCCGCACGGGGCGGGCTGTTCGGCACATCCAACGATTACGTTGATCGATGCGATCAATCGTCGTTCTTGGACATGTCTTCGTCGGCGACCACTTCGGCGGCGGCCCACTCCAGCGCTTCGCGCTCGGCGCGCTCACGCTCGGCCTTCTCGACTTCGTCGATCAGCGCGTTGTCGATCTTGCGGGCAGCGATTTCGCGCAGCGCCAGCACGGTCGGCTTGTCCTCGGTCTCGCTGTTGTCCAGCGTGGCCTGCACGCCGTTGGCGAGCTGGCGGGCACGCTTGGAAGCCATCATGACCAGTTCGAAACGGTTGTTAACGACTTCCAGGCAATCTTCTACGGTGATGCGGGCCATACGGGCTCCCGGCGACCGGTCGGCCGCTCAGTCGAATGAGGGAAAGGGGACGGAGTGTACTGGCAGGGGCTGGACAAAATCAAGCCAGCCCCTACCCGATTCTTTTGGAATCAGTCAGTTGCGCCCGGATCGGGGGTCAACAAGGCTTGGATCAGGCCTGCGTGGCGGACCTTCTGGGCCTCCCGGCGCAGGCGGCTGGCGGTGAAGATGGCGCACAGTTCGTCCACGGCGGTGTCGAACACCTCGTTGACGATGACGTAGTCGAACTCGTTGAAGTGCAGCATCTCGTCACGGGCGGCGCCCAGGCGCTGGGCGATGACCGCCTCGCTGTCCTGGCCGCGCTTGCGCATGCGGTCCTGCAGGGCCTGCTTGGACGGCGGCAGGATGAACACGGTGACCGTGCCCGGCACCAGCTGGCGTACCTGCTGCGCGCCCTGCCAGTCGATTTCCAGCAGCACGTCCTGGCCGGCGGCCAGCTGCGGCTCCACCGACTGGCGGGCGGTGCCCTTCCAGTCACCGTGCACCCAGGCATGCTCGAAGAAGTCGCCGGCGGCGATCATTTCCTCGAACTTCTCCGCAGAGACGAAATGGTAGTGCTGGCCATTCACTTCACCCGGGCGCATCGCGCGCGAGGTGAAGGAGATCGACAGGGCGATCTGCGGGTCACGCGCCAGGGTGGCATTGACGATGCTGCTCTTGCCGGCGCCGGACGGGGCGGCAACGATGTACAGCGTGCCGCGCGCAACGGCGTCCGACGGCTTCGACGGGGCGCTCATGCGCGGAACCCAACTGGTTGATTTCGCAAAATTTTTCCTCGGTGTTCCAGATCCGGCGCGGAGGATCGCGCCAGGACGGCGGGGGCTGCGCGGAACATCCTGGAACCAGGCCCGGCAGACGCTTCCCCGGGGGGCGGGCACGCAACTTTACCAGAGCGGCCGCGTTGCGCGCCCGTCCGGCAGGCGCCGGGCCTTGTGCCACATGGGCGTGCGGGGGCCTGTGCTATAACCGGGCCGTACCCAACGACAGCCCGGAGGCCTGCGCCTCCCCGCCATCCCAGGAGAACGGCATGCCATCGATGAGCCGCCGCCAGTTCCTGAAAGTGACCGGGACAACCCTGGTCGGCTCCAGCCTGGCATTGATGGGCTTCGCGCCCGGCATCGCGCTCGCGGAGGTCAGGCAGTACAAGCTGACCCGCGCGACCGAGACCCGCAACACCTGTACGTATTGTTCGGTGGCCTGCGGCATCCTGATGTACAGCCTCGGCGATGGCGCCAAGAACGCCGAGCCGAGCATCTTCCATATCGAGGGTGACCCGGACCATCCGGTCAACCGCGGCACGCTGTGCCCGAAGGGTGCCGGCCTGGCCGACATCATCCACAGCAAGTCACGCCTGCTCTACCCCGAGTACCGCGCACCGGGCTCGAACGAGTGGAAGCGGCTGAGCTGGGACGATGCGCTGGATCGCATCGCGCGGCTGATGAAGGAAGACCGCGATGCGAACTTCGTGCAGAAGAACGAGGCCGGGCAGACGGTCAACCGCTGGCTGACCACCGGCATGCTCGCCGCCTCGGCGACCAGCAATGAAACCGCGGTGCTGACCCACAAGGTCGTGCGCTCCCTTGGCATGCTGGCATTCGACAACCAGGCACGTGTCTGACACGGCCCGACGGTGGCAGGTCTTGCCCCGACGCTAGGCCGTGGTGCGATGACGAATCACTGGGTCGACATCAAGAATGCCGACCTGATCCTGATCATGGGTGGCAATGCCGCCGAGGCACACCCGTGCGGGTTCAAATGGGTGACCGAGGCCAAGGCACACAACAAGGCCCGGCTGATCGTGGTCGATCCGCGCTTCAACCGCTCGGCCGCGGTGGCCGACGTGTATGCGCCGATCCGTACCGGCACCGACATCGTGTTCCTGGGCGGCCTGATCAACTACCTGTTGACCGAGGACCGCATCCAGCACGAGTACGTGCTGAACTACACCGACATGTCGTTCCTGGTGAAGGACGAGTTCGCCTTCAAGGACGGCCTGTATTCGGGCTACAACGAAGAGAAGCGCAGCTACGACCGCTCCAGCTGGGACTACGCCTACGGTGACGATGGCTTCGTGCGCAGCGACCCGACGCTGAAGGACCCGCGCTGCGTCTACAACCTGCTCAAGCAGCACTACGCGCGCTACACCGTGGAGATGGTCGAACGCATCTGCGGCACGCCCGCCGACAGCATCCGCCAGGTCTGGGACATGATCGCGTCCACCGCCGGCAAGGACAAGGCGATGACCATCCTGTACGCGCTGGGCTGGACGCAGCATTCGATCGGTGCGCAGAACGTGCGTGCCGGCACCATGGTGCAGCTGCTGCTGGGCAACATCGGCGTGGCCGGTGGTGGCATGAACGCCCTGCGCGGGCATTCCAACATCCAGGGCCTGACCGACATCGGCCTGATGTCCGACCTGCTGCCCGGCTACCTGACGCTGCCGAAACAGGACGAGCAGGACTACGACGCCTACATCGCCAAGCGCACGCAGAAGCCGCTGCGCGCCAACCAGATGTCGTTCTGGCAGAACTACCCGAAGTTCCACGTCAGCCTGATGAAGTCGTGGTGGGGCGACGCCGCTACCGCCGACAACAACTGGTGCTTCGACCATCTGCCCAAGCTCGACAAGCCGTACGACATGCTGCAGGCGTACGAGCTGATGAACGAGGGCAAGATCCACGGCTACATCTGCCAGGGCTTCAACCCCCTGGCCTCGGCGCCGAACAAGGGCAAGCTGATCAGCGCGTTCTCCAAGCTGAAGTTCATGGTCAGCATGGACCCGCTGGAAACCGAGACCATCGCGTTCTGGCAGAACCACGGCGCACTGAACGATGTTGATCCCAGTGCGATCCAGACCGAAGTATTCCGCTTGCCGACCACCTCCTTCGCAGAGGAGAACGGTGCAGTGGTGAACTCCTCGCGCTGGCTGCAGTGGCACTGGAAGGGTGCCAATCCGCCGGGCGAAGCGCGCAGCGACATCGAGATCATGTCCGAGCTGTTCCATCGCATCAAAGCGATGTACGAGAAGGACGGCGGTGCGTGGTGGGAGCCGGTGCGCGACCTGGCCTGGAAGTACTCCAACCCGGAACTGCCGACGCCGGAAGAACTGGCGATGGAATACAACGGCAAGGCACTGGCCGACGTGTTCGATCCGAAGGACCCGACCAAGCTGGTGCGCAAGGCCGGCGAGCAGCTGGCGGCATTCGGCGACCTGCGCGACGACGGCAGCACCTCCTCCGGCTGCTGGATCTACATCGGCGCCTGGGGCCCGACCGGCAACATGATGGCGCGACGTGACAACAGCGACCCCACCGGCATCGGCAACACGCTGGGCTGGGCCTGGGCGTGGCCGGCCAATCGCCGGGTGATGTACAACCGCGCCTCGTGCGACGTGGCCGGCCAGCCGTTCGATCCGCGGCGCACGCTGCTGGCCTGGAACGGCAAGAACTGGGGCAGCGTGGACGTGCCGGACTTCAAGGCCGATGAAGATCCCGCCGGGGGCATGGGCCCGTTCATCATGAATCCGGAAGGCATCGCCCGCTTCTTCGCCAAGGCCGGCATGGCCGAGGGTCCGTTCCCGGAGCACTACGAACCGTTCGATACCCCGCTGCGCAGCAACCCGCTCAGCCCCGGTCAGGCACTGACGTTGAACAACCCGGCGGCGCGCGTGTTCGCCAGCGACCGCGCACAGATCGGTTCGCCGGACGAGTTCCCGCATGTAGCCACCACCTACCGCCTGACCGAGCATTTCCACTTCTGGACCAAGCACGGCAAGTTGAACGCCATCATCCAGCCCGAGCAGTTCGTCGAGATCGGCGCGGCGTTGGCCGATGAGCTGGGCATCAACAACGGCAGCCGCGTGCGGGTCAGTTCCAAGCGCGGGCACATCGAAGCGGTGGCGATGGTGACCAAGCGCATCAAGGCCCTGCAGATTGATGGCAGAACCGTGCACCAGGTGGGCGTGCCGATCCACTGGGGCTTCCTCGGTGCGGCCAAGCCCGGATACATCGCCAATACGCTGACCAACGCCATCGGTGACGGCAACTCGCAGACGCCCGAATCGAAGTGCATCCTGGTCAAGGTCGAGAAGGTGTAGGAGACACGCCATGTCACTGCAATCCCTGGACATCATCCGCCGCTCGGCCACCACCACGCCCTCGCCGGAGGCGCGTGGCGCGCACACCGGCCAGGTCGCCAAGCTGATCGATGTGAGCAAGTGCATCGGCTGCAAGGCCTGCCAGGTCGCCTGCATGGAGTGGAATGATCTGCGCGACGAGGTCGGCAGCTGCGTTGGCAGCTACGACAACCCGCCCGACCTGAGCGAACAGTCGTGGACGGTGATGAAGTTCCGCGAGTACGAGGACGAGAAGGGCAAGCTGGAGTGGCTGATCCGCAAGGAAGGCTGCATGCACTGCAGCGATCCGGGCTGCCTGAAGGCCTGCCCGTCGCCGGGCGCGATCATCCAGTACGCCAACGGCATCGTCGACTTCCAGGAAGAGAACTGCATCGGCTGCGGCTACTGCGTGACCGGTTGCCCGTTCGACGTGCCGCGCATCTCCAAGAAGGACCACAAGGCCTACAAGTGCACGCTGTGCTCGGACCGGGTGGCGGTGGGCCAGGAACCGGCCTGCGTGAAGACCTGCCCGACCGGCGCGATCACCTTCGGCAGCAAGCAGGCGATGACCGAGCACGCGGCGGGACGCGTGGAAGACCTGAAATCGCGCGGCTACGAGAACGCCGGCCTGTACGACCCGCAGGGTGTGGGCGGCACCCATGTGATGTACGTGCTGCAGCACGTGGACAAGCCGGAACTGTATGCCGACCTGCCGAAGGACCCGCGCATCAGCCCGATGGTGGAGGTGTGGAAGGGCGTGGCCAAGCCGCTGGGCGTGCTGGCGATTGCCGCTACCGCCTTCGCCGGCTTCCTGCATTACATCGGCATCGGCCGCAACACGGTCAATGACGAGGAAGAAGAGGAAGCCGAGCACGAGGCGAAGAAGATCGAAGAGGAGCAGCGGCCATGAAGTACGCCCCGCACCCGCGGCAGATCATCCGCTACCGCGCGCCGACCCGCATCAATCACTGGATTGTGGCGATCTGCTTCGTGTTGACCGCGCTGTCCGGGCTGGCGTTGTTCCACCCTGCCCTGTTCCCGCTGACCCAGTTGTTTGGCGGTGGGCCATGGACGCGCATCCTGCACCCGTTCATCGGCCTGGCCATGGTCGTCGGCTTTGCGCTGCTGGCGTTCCGCATGTGGCGCGACAATCTGCCGACCGCCGACGATGGCAAGTGGATGCGCGGCATGCGCGATGTACTGCGCAACGAGGATGAGAAGCTGCCACCGGTGGGTCGCTTCAATGCCGGCCAGAAGCTGCTGTTCTGGGCGATCATCGGTTGCCTGTCGGCGCTGCTGCTGACCGGCTTCGTGATCTGGCGGCAGTACTTCAGCCACTTCTTCCCGATCGGGGTGATCCGCTTCTCGGTGCTGGCCCACGCGCTGTTCGGCTGGGTGCTGGTGTGCGCGATCGTGGTGCACATCTATGCAGCGATCTGGATCAAGGGCTCGGTGCGGGCGATGACCCAGGGCAAGGTGACCTACGGGTGGGCGTACAAGCATCACCGGCAGTGGTTCCGGGACATCCTGCGCGGACGGCGGGAAGAGGGGTAGCGGCAGGGCCTGCGGCCCTGCACCCGCTGGATCAACGTCAACGTCAAAAGCGGGTTTCCTGAGGGATGGCGCGGTGGGTCCGGTCGCCCTCGACAGGTCCCCGGTGCTTTTGGTGGGTGTCGACCTTGGTCGACACGATGAACATGGCAATGATCGAAACCGGCTTTTGTAGAGTCGAGCGATGCTCGACTGCTTTGCCTCGACACGCTGGACGCCAGCGTCGACAACGGCGAGGATGGAGCCTGGTTCTTCTGGCTGGCCCTGCATGGCGCAACGCATCCTTGAACCCGGTGAGATCGAGACGCTGGCCTCGCGCGATGTTCCGCGCATCATCCTGCCCGATACCGCGTCGCTGTTTGCCGGACGTGCGGACCGCCTGCGCAGTCTGGCTGCACACAGTGCCATCGGTGGTTACCTGCAGCTGCTGGCGGCGTTGGCCGATGCGCAGCAGGCGTTGCTGGAGGATCTGACACCGCAGCAACGCGAGGAACTTCAGGCACAGGCGCGTGCACAGCAGTCGAGTGCGGCGGCCGGCGCCGGCATGCCGTTGCGGCCCGCCAACACACTTCAGCTGGATGGCCGTTGGCGCGACTGGCTGCGCACGCTGTGCCAGCACTGTGCCGACGAGGCCGGGCTGCCGATGGAAACCCGTCAGGAGCTGCAGCGCGTCGCCGCGGCCGACGACGCCTGGCTGGATGCGCAGGCGCATGCGGTGCTGGAGCGTGATGACGCGCCGTCGGTGGATGCGGTGGCTGCGCTGCTGGTGATGAACGCGCTGCAGGTCTACTGGGCGGTGCTGGCGGACAGCTTCCGCCCCACCGACCTGAAACCGCTGGCCGATGCACCGGGGCTGTGCCCGCTGTGCGGCACCCTGCCGGTGGTCAGCGTGGTGCAGGCGCGGCCGCCCTATGCCTCCTACCGCTACCTGTCGTGCTCGCTGTGTGCCTGCCAGTGGCACTACGTACGCGTGCAGTGCAGCCAGTGTGGTGCCGCCGGCAAGGACATCGCCTATCGCGCCCTGGCCGATGTGGACGGCGACAGCGGCGAGGCGGTGCGCGAGAGCGCGGTCCGTGCCGAGACCTGCGACCACTGCCACAGCTACCGCAAGATCCTGTATCTGGAAAAAGACCCGTCGCTGGAGCCGGTGGCCGACGACCTCGGCACGCTGGCGCTGGACCTGCTGCTGGGCGAGGAAGGGTATGCGCGCGCCAGCCAGAATCCGCTGCTGTGGCAATCCGACGGCGAGTGAGGCGATGACAGCCACGCCCCCCACCCCGGCATCGGTTTCCGCCCTGCCCTCGCTGGACCGGTTGCTGCGTCTGCCTGCCTTGGCAGCACTGATCGAGGGCCACGGCCGCAGCCGTATCACCCAGCTGCTGCGTTCGCACCTGCAGGCGCTGCGCGACCGTATCAGCGCCGGTCAGCTCTCGGCCACGCAGCTGCAGGAAGCGGTTGACGGCCCGGCGCTGGTGGCAGCAGTCGAGGCCGCACTGGCTGCTGACGCACGGCAGGATCTGCAGCCGATGTTCAATCTGACCGGCACCGTGCTGCACACCAATCTCGGCCGCGCCTTGCTGCCGGATGCCGCCGTGCACGCGGTCACCCGCGCGATGACCGCACCGGTGGATCTGGAGTTCGACATCAGCCGCGGCCGTCGCGGCGACCGCGATGCACGGGTGCAGGCATTGATCTGCGAACTGACCGGCGCAGAAGCCGCCACCGTGGTCAACAACAATGCGGCGGCGGTCCTGCTGCTGCTCAACAGCCTGGCCAACCGCCGCGACGTGGTGGTGTCACGCGGCGAGCTGGTGGAGATCGGTGGCGCCTTCCGCATTCCCGATGTGATGCGCAGTGCCGGCGCGCGGCTGCTGGAAGTCGGCACCACCAACCGCACTCACCCGGCCGACTTCGCCAATGTCATCGGCACGCGCACCGCGCTGCTGATGGAGGTACACGCCAGCAACTATGCGATCACCGGCTTCACCGCCAAGGTCGACACCGCGGCGATGGCAGCCATCGCGCACGAGCACGGCCTGCCGCTTGTGGTGGATCTGGGCAGTGGCAGCCTGTGCGATCTGGCGGCCTTCGGCCTGCCGCACGAGCCCACCGTGCAGGAAACGCTGGCGGCCGGCGCCGACCTGGTGTCGTTCAGTGGCGACAAGCTGCTGGGCGGGCCGCAGGCCGGCATCATCGCTGGCCGCGCCGACCTGATCGCGCGGATCAACCGCAACCCGCTGAAGCGGGCACTGCGCATGGACAAGATGGGCCTGGCTGCACTGGAAGCGGTGCTGGCCCTGTACCGCGAGCCGGAGCTGTTGGCGCAACGGTTGCCGACCCTGCGCACCCTGTCGCGCACGCAGGACGACATTGATGCGCAGGCCCATCGCCTGCTGCAGCCGATGCGTTCCGTGCTCGCGGCCGACTACGATCTTGAACGGTCACCAATGCAGAGCCAGATCGGCAGCGGCGCCCAGCCACAGGCGCAGCTGGCCAGCGCCGGACTGCGCATTACCAGCGCGCGCCGTGGCGGACTGGATCGCCTGGCCAAGCGTTTGCGTCAGCTGCCGCGACCCGTGCTGGGCCGCATTGCCGATGACGCGCTGTGGCTGGACCTGCGTTGCCTGGAACCGGCCGACGAAGCCGACTTCCTCGCCCAGTGGAGCACGCTGCAGGCATGATCGTCGGCACCGCCGGGCATATCGACCATGGCAAAACCAGCCTGGTACGCGCACTGACCGGCATCGAAACCGATCGCCTGCAGGAAGAGCGAACGCGCGGTATATCGATCGAACTGGGCTATGCCTATGTCCCGGTGGAACGCAGGGACGCCGAAGGCCCGGCTGCGACGCTGGGTTTCGTCGACGTGCCAGGCCATGAGCGCTTCGTGCACACGATGGTGGCCGGCGCCACGGGTATCGATGTCGCCCTGCTGGTGATCGCTGCCGACGACGGCGTGATGCCACAGACCCGCGAGCATCTGGCCATCCTGCAGCTGCTGGGCGTGGATCGCGGCGCGGTGGCGCTGACCAAGATCGACCGTGTGGATGCGGCACGCCTCGCCCGGGTCGAGATCGAGATTGCCGCGCTGCTGGCCGCGACACCGCTGCAGGATTCTCCTCTGTTCGCCTGCAACAGCACCGCACCCGACGATGCCGGCATCAGCGCACTGCGTACCCAGCTGCACGCATGGGCGGCGGACGATGCCAGCACACGCCAGGCCGAACTGCGCAGCGAACTGTTCCGCATGCCGGTGGATCGCGTGTTCTCGCTGGCCGGCCACGGCACACTGGTAACCGGCGCGGTGCATGGCGGCATCGCCGCGGTGGGTGAGCATCTGCAGCTGATGCCAGCCGCCACCGACGTGCGCGTACGCAGCATCCATGCGCAGAACCAGGCCAGCGAGCACGCGATGGCTGGGCAACGCTGCGCACTGAACCTGGCCGCCATCGCCCGCGACGACATCCGCCGTGGCGACTGGATTGCCGATCCACGCGCGCTGCTGGCCACTACCCGCGTCGACGTGCGCCTGCGACTTTCCGCACTGGCGCCGCCACTGCGCGACTGGTCACCGCTGCACATCCACTGGGGCACGATGCACCGGCAGGCCCATGTGGTGCTGCTGGAAGACCACGACCACGGCGATGGTCAGTTGGTGCAGCTGGTGTTCGATGCACCAGTCTGCGCGATGTGTGGCGATCGTTTCATCGCCCGTGATTCAGCAGCCACCCACACACTGGGCGGTGGCGTCGTGCTCGATCCGGATCCTCCGCAGCGGCGTCGGCGCAGTCCTGCGCGGCTGGCCTGGCTAGGGGCACTGGAGCAGCTGGCGGCCGGTGCCGGTGTTGTCCCGCTGCTGCAGCAGGCACCTGCCGGCATTCCCCTCACCGCGTTGCAACGCTATTGCCGACGCGCTGCCGACCGCATCGACCTGCCCGAGGACGCGCGACGCATCGCTACCCGCGATGACACGGTGATCATCCTCGCACCGCACTGGCAAGCACTGCGCGAGCAGGTGATCACCTCGCTGCGCGGCTGGCACGAGCGACGCCCCGACGAACCCGGCGTCGACAGCGGGCGCCTGCAGCGCAGTACCCTGCCCTCGCTTGCAGCGAGCCTCTGGAATGCGCTGCTGCAGGACCTGCTGGCCGATGGCACGCTGCAGCGTGTGGGCGCGTGGTGGCGCCTGCCCGGCCATGACCATGCGCCACCGGAACGCGAACGTCTCCTGCTGGAACGCGTGCTGCCGCAACTGCACGCCGGTGGCTTCGATCCACCGTGGGTGCGCACCCTGGCCGCCGACATCGGACTGGCCGAAGACGAGGTCCGCGCCGCCCTGCGTCGCGCCGCCGCGCGTGGCGATCTGTTCCAGGTGGTGCCCGACCTGTTCTATGCGCCGGCCCGCATCGCCGAGTTGGCCACGATCGTCGCGCAGCTGTCACAGGCCAGCGGCACGGTGGATGCGGCGGCGTTCCGCGATGCCATCGGCCTGGGCCGCAAACGCAGCATCCAGATCTTGGAGTTCTTCAATCGCGTTGGCTACACTCGACGCGTCGGTGACCAGCATCGGCCGCGCTGCGACCTGCAGTGGAACGCGGCCCGCGACTGAGCCCACCGGTACCGCCGTACTTTCGGAAGGCATGCGCATCCGGGCATGCGGCTGGGCTTCAAACCCAGTAGGGGGCGTCGATCGTTCCCTGGTAGGTTCGACTCCTGCTGCCTTCCGCCATTCGTGTTTCCGCAGGAGATGTCGGCATGGCCACGCACGCGCAGTCCCCCGCCCCCTCAACGGCCGATGCCCCGCAACGACTGACGTCTCTCGCGCATGGCGGTGGCTGCGGCTGCAAGATCGCGCCGGGTGTGCTGACCGAACTGCTGCGTGGGGTGCCGGCACTTCCCGCACCGGTCGAACTGCTGGTCGGCCGCGAGACCAGCGACGACGCCGCGGTGTACCGCCTCGATGACCACCAGGCGATCGTCGCCACCACCGATTTCTTCATGCCGATTGTCGACGACCCGTTCGACTTCGGCCGCATCGCCGCCACCAATGCGCTGTCGGACCTGTATGCGATGGGCGCGCGCCCGCTGTTCGCGCTGGCCATCGTCGGCATGCCGATCAACAGCCTGCCCCAGGACACCATCCGCGGCATCCTGCAGGGTGGCGAACGCGCCTGCGCCGATGCCGGCATCGTGGTGGCCGGTGGCCACAGCATCGATTCGGTGGAACCCATCTACGGCCTGGCCGCGATCGGCGTGCTCGATCCGCAACGGCTCAAGCGCAATGCCGATGCCCGCGCCGGCGATGTGCTGGTGCTGGGCAAGCCGTTGGGCGTGGGTGTGTATTCGTCGGCGCTGAAGAAAGAAGTGCTGGATGCCGAGGGCTACCGGCAGATGGTCGAGTCGACCACCCGCCTGAACAGCGTGGGCATGTCCCTTGCCGCGCTGGATGGCGTGCACGCGATGACCGACGTCACCGGTTTCGGCCTGCTCGGCCACCTGCTGGAAGTGTGCCGCGCCAGTGGCGTGGCCGCCGAGGTGGACAGTGCACAGGTGCCGCTGCTGCCGCAGACCTTGGACCTGCTGCAACGCGGCTGCGTAACCGGCGCCTCCAACCGCAACTGGGCCTCGTATGGCGCCGAGGTGCGCTTCGCCGAGGGCTTGGCCGCCCACTGGCAGCCACTGCTGACCGACCCGCAGACCAGCGGCGGCCTGCTGGTGTCGTGCGCCCCGGAAGCGGTGGATGCGGTGCTGGCCTGCTTCAACGATGCGGGGTTCGGCCAGGCGGCCGTGCTGGGGCGCTTGAGCGAGGGAGCGGCGGGCGTCAGGGTGGTTTGAGACGTGAAGGTTTGCCAACGTGCCGCTTCCGGGCACTTGAAGTATGTCCAAAATATTGGACACTCAGGCCATGAACCTGATCGACATCGGCAAGGCGGTTCGTGCCCGCCGTGAGGAACTTGGCCTGTCGCAAGGCCAATTGGCTCATCTCAGCGGTCTTTCCCGGCAGACCGTGGTCGGCCTGGAAGGGGGCACCCTGAGCGACCTGGGCGTCAATCGTGTCGGCCAGTTGTTGTCCGTGCTCGGCCTGGATGTTCCGGCACCCACCACCGAAAACCGGCAGCGCAAACAAGGCCTGAAAATGGCCGCACGAACCGCGAACGTGAGCTACGCGAGCGAACTGACGGCTGGCGAGTTGGCCCGCGTGCTGGTCAGCGGGGAAGTTCCTGCCACCTACGCAGCGCAGATGGCGCACCTGCTGGATGAAGCCCCTCCCTCCATGATGGTGATGGCAGTCGAGGAAGCTGCAATCGGCGCGCAGCTACCGCCACGGCGCATCTGGCGCAACGTGGCGAAGATGGCCAACACACTTTCTGCCCATCGCAAGGACCTGTGGTTGTGAACCGCAAACTGCCGGCCGGCGCCTGGCAGGCGCTGCTGCCTCGGGCGCTTGTCCTCATCGGGGAGATCCGGCGCCACGGTGGTATCACCGATCCGTTCTGGACGTTGGGCGGCGGAACGGTACTGATGTTTCGACATCGGCATCGGCTCAGCAAGGATATCGACATCTTCGTGCCGAATCCTCAGTACCTGGGGTTCGTTACTCCCCGCTTGAGCGATGTGGCCGCGAGCCTTACCGGCGACTACAGCGAAGATCCCAGCGCCTGGGTGAAGCTGCAGTTCGAGGAAGGCGAGGTGGATTTCGTCGCGGCCCCCAATCTTCTCGATGATGCCTGGGAGGAATGGACGATCGATGGGCAGCGCATACGGGTGGAAACGTCGGCGGAAATCATCGCCAAGAAAATGTTCCATCGCGGGCATCGAACAACCGCCCGAGACCTGTTCGATCTTGCGCTGGTCATCGAACGCGAGCCGGACGCGCTGGCGGCCGCCGCGCACGCGCTGGTGCGCCATCGATCAACGTTTCTTGATCAGATCCGCAATCCCCACCCGACATTGAAGATTGCGTTCAACGCCATCGACACGCTGGACTACACGCCAGGCTTCGATCACTGCGTCGCGATAGCCGGGGACTGCCTGGAAGGACTGTGATCCTCCCAGGCGATTGCGCAGAACATCACTCGATGTTCTGCACCTGCTCGCGGATCTGGTCGATCAGCACCTTCAGTTCCACTGCCGCATTGGACGTACGGCTGTCCACCGACTTCGAGCCCAGCGTGTTGGCTTCGCGGTTGAACTCCTGCAGCAGGAAGTCCAGGCGGCGGCCAACCGGCTCACGCTGCTTGAGCACGCGGCGGATCTCGACGATGTGGCTGCCGAGGCGGTCCAGCTCTTCATCCACGTCCAGCTTCTGCAGCCACAGCACCAGCTCCTGCTCGGCGCGGCCGGGGTCGACCGGGTGCGGCAGGTCAGCCAGGCGTGCGGCCAGCTTGGCGCGCTGGCCGTCGCGAATGGCCGGAATCAAGGTGCGCACTTCGGTAGCGATGCGTTCGATACCGTCCACGCGTTCGCTGATGGCGGCCGACAACTTGCCGCCTTCGCGCTCACGGGCCTCGACGAATCCGTCCAGCACCTGGTCCAGCAGGGCCAGTGCCTCGACCTGCAGGGCGGCGGCATCGGTGGCCTCGCCGCGGGTGACGCCCGGCAGCTGCAGCAGGTCGGTGAAGCTGACCTGCAGGTTGGGGAAATCGGAGGTCAGGCGGTGCGCCAGGCGGCCCAGCTGGCCCAGCAGGGCCTCGTCCACCTGCAGGTTGGCGGCCGCTTCCGGCGCGCGCAGGCGCATCACCAGATCCAGCTTGCCGCGGCTCAGGCGCGCGGCGATGCGCTCGCGCAGCTGCGGCTCGAGCGCCCGCAGTTCCTCGGGCAGGCGGGTGCCGACCTCCAGGAAGCGGTGGTTGACCGAGCGCAGCTCGCAGCCCAGCGTGCCCCACGGGGTGACCCGCTCGCCGCCGGCATAGGCGGTCATGCTTCGAATCATGGATTGTGTCCGGTGCGTGCAAAGGGGGAATGGTACCCTAGCGCCCTCACCAGAGCCCCCTTGCCCGCCCCGTGAAGGCCGCGGGCGTGGCGGCGTACTCCCTCGCCATTACGGAACCCGCACCATGTCCGATTCCCGCCCCAGCGGCCGCCAGCCCGACCAGCTCCGCCCGGTCGTCATCCAACGCGGCTTCACCCGCCACGCCGAAGGTTCGGTGCTGGTGTGCTTCGGTGAAACCCGTGTGCTGTGCACCGCCAGCGTCGAGAACCGCGTGCCGGGCTTCCTGCGCGGCAAGGGCGAAGGCTGGGTGACCGCCGAATACGGCATGCTGCCGCGCGCTACCCACACCCGCAGCGACCGCGAAGCGGCCCGTGGCAAGCAAGGCGGCCGCACGCTGGAGATCCAGCGCCTGATCGGCCGCAGCCTGCGTGCCTGCGTGGACCGCAACGCGCTGGGCGAACGCACCATCACCCTCGACTGCGACGTGCTGCAGGCCGACGGCGGCACCCGCACCGCCGCCATCACCGGCGCCTACGTGGCCCTGGTCGATGCGGTGAATGTGCTGATGAAGCGCGGCGACATCAAGCGCAACCCGATCCTGGGCGCG
Organism: Stenotrophomonas maltophilia group sp. Smal13; assembly: GCF_030236855.1. Lineage (NCBI taxonomy): Bacteria > Pseudomonadati > Pseudomonadota > Gammaproteobacteria > Lysobacterales > Lysobacteraceae > Stenotrophomonas > Stenotrophomonas maltophilia group sp. Smal13. The sequence goes on along the minus strand of NZ_JASJSQ010000004.1, from coordinate 43,849 downwards.
GTGGCAGCGGTGTCGGTCGGCGTCTACCGCGGCACCCCGGTGCTGGACCTGGACTACGCCGAAGACAGCGACTGCGACACCGACATGAACGTGGTGATGAACGACGGCGGTGGCTTCATCGAGCTGCAGGGCACCGCCGAAGGCCATGCCTTCCGCCGCGATGAACTGGACGCGCTGCTGGGCCTGGCCGAGAAGGGCGTGCGCGAGCTGCTGGACGCACAGCAGGCGGCGCTGTCGGCATGAACCGGCGCATCGCCCTGACCACCCTGGTGGTGGCCGACTACGACGAAGCCATTGCCTGGTACACCGGCAAGCTCGGCTTCGCACTGCTGGAGGACATCGACCAGGGCCACAAGCGCTGGGTGGTGGTGGGGCCGACCGACGGCAGCGCTGCCGCCCTGCTGCTGGCCCGTGCCAGCGACGAGGAACAGCGCAGCCGCATCGGCAACCAGACCGGTGGCCGCGTCGCCTTCTTCCTCAACACCGACGACTTCCACCGCGACCACACGGCGATGCTGGCCGCCGGGGTCGAATTCCTGGAAGCGCCGCGCGAAGAACCCTATGCAACGGTCGCGGTGTTCCGCGATCTGTATGGCAACACCTGGGACCTGCTGGAGCCCCGTCAATGAAGAAACTGGTACTGGCCAGCCACAACGCCGGCAAGCTGGTGGAGATGCAGGAGATCCTCGCCGACCTGCCGCTGCAGATCACCTCGGCCGCCGAGCTGGGCCTGGGCGACGTGGAAGAAACCGGCCTGACCTTCGTCGAGAACGCGCTGCTGAAGGCGCGCGCGGCCTGCGAAGCGACCGGCCTGCCCGCGCTGGCCGATGATTCCGGCCTGATCGTCGATGCCCTCGGCGGTGCGCCGGGCCTGTACAGCGCGCGCTATGCCGGCCACCCGACCAATGCCGCGGCCAACAACGCCAAGCTGCTGGAGGCGATGGCCGACGTTCCCGATGGCCAGCGCGGCGCCCGCTTCTATGCGGTGATCGTGCTGCTGCGCCACGCCACCGATCCGCAGCCGCTGATCTGCGAAGGTCGCTGGGAGGGCCAGATCATCCGTGAACTGCGCGGCACGAATGGTTTCGGCTACAACCCGGTGTTCCTGGACACCACCCACGGCCTGACCGCCGCGGAGATGGAGCCGGCCCTGAAGAACGCCATCAGCCACCGTGCCATTGCCCTGCAGCAGCTCAAGCAGCAGCTGGCGACGCTGTACTGACGCCACCCGATCGAACCAGGGAAGCCGGCCAGCGGCCGGCACTACCGAAGAAGCCCATGCCGCACGCCCACGACCACTGCAACCACCTGCCCGGCGAAGCCTGTTCGGCGGACCACGACACTTCGGTACGACTGGTGCCGCCGCCGCTGTCGCTGTACGTGCACCTGCCGTGGTGCGTGCGCAAATGCCCGTACTGCGATTTCAATTCGCACCAGGCCAAGGGCGAGCTGCCGTTCGATGCCTACATCGATGCGCTGCTGCGCGACCTCGACCAGGACCTGCCGCTGGTCTGGGGCCGGGTGGTGCACAGCGTGTTCTTCGGTGGCGGCACGCCCAGCCTGTTCCCGCCGGAAGCGATCGACCGCTTCCTGCAGCAGGCCAGCGCGCGCCTGCGTTTCGCGCCCAATGCCGAAATCACCCTGGAAACCAACCCGGGCACCGCCGAGCATGGCCGCTTCGACCGCTATCGCGCGGCCGGCGTCAATCGCCTCAGCTTCGGCATCCAGAGTTTCGACGATGCGATGCTCAAGCGCCTGGGCCGCATCCACGACAGTGGCGAAGCCGAGCGCGCGGTGAAGATGGCGCAGGACGCGGGTTACGACAACTTCAACATCGACCTGATGTACGCGCTGCCGGAACAGACCCTGGCCGGTGCCGAGGCTGATCTGGAACGCGCGTTCGCGCTGCAGCCGGCACACATCTCGCACTACCAGCTGACCCTGGAACCGAACACGGTGTTCTTCGCGCGGCCGCCGCAGGGCATTCCCGATGAAGACAACGCCTGGGACATGCAGGAACACTGCCAGGCGCTGCTGGCGCAGGCCGGTTTCGGCCAGTACGAGGTGAGCGCCTACGCACGCCCTGGCCGGCAGAGCGCGCACAACCTGAACTACTGGCGCTTCGGCGATTACCTGGGCATCGGTGCCGGCGCGCACGGCAAGATCAGCTCGGGCGCCGAGGAACACGTGCTGCGACGCTGGAAGCTGAAGCATCCGCAGGCTTATCTGGACAGCGCGGGCAGCCCGGCCTCGTTCGGGGGTGACGATGTGATCGCGCCTGAGCGCCTGCCCTTCGAGTACATGCTGAATCTGCTGCGCCTGCACGAAGGCTTCGGCCTGCGCGATTTCGAGTCGCGTACCGGGCTGTCGCGCAGCGTGCTGGATGCACCGCTGGCCGAGGCCGTGCAGCGCGGCTGGCTGGACGTGACCGATGGCCATGTGCAGCCGACCGAACTGGGCCGTCGTTTCACCAACGATGTGGTGAGCCTGTTCCTGGAGGAGTGATCCTCGCCTGACAGGGGTAGTGCCGGCCGCTGGCCGGCAGCTCGATCGGCGCGGATTGCCGGCCAGCGGCCGGCACTACCGTTCATCGGTCGGGCCATGCCTGGCGAATGGGATGCACATTCGCCCTAAAGTAGCGCCGACAGCGGCCGACACGGTAGATTCACCAGATCGATCCGCGGGAATCCGGATACCGCCTGCCGATGTCAGCTGTTTTTTCCATCACTCCTGCCGACAAGAACCGCCTGGCCGCCAGCGACCTGCCACCGCGGGTACGTGAGCTGCTGGGCGCGCTGATCGGCCTGTGCCGGCAGACGCTGGCCGCGCCCCTGATCCTGACTGTCGAAGCGCTGGAGCAGGCCCTGCTGCACGACGCCGATCGCGCACGCAATCCGCAGCAGCAGGCCGAGCTGATGGCCCAGCGTGGACAGCTGCACGCCTTCGCCGGCCACTTCGCCGACCGCATGCTCGATGCCGTTGCCGACGCCCTCGCACGGTTGCGCGAACCGGCCAACGGTGTCAGCACCAGTGCTACGCCGCCAGCGCTGCCGGGCATGCTCGGGCTGTCGCTGGTTGATGAGCACGAAGTGGATCGCGACCTGCTGCTGACCGAGATGGTGCGGCGCGAGACCCTGCGTTCAACCAACACACTGAACCTGCTGGGCCAACGCCTGGGGGTACTGGCGGCGGCGCCGGCCTTCGAGGCCGACACCCTGCCGCTGGCGCCGCAGGCACTGTGCGCGATGGTGCGCCGGATTGCCGAACAGGACGCGCTGAGCGTCGAGGTACAGCTGGCGCTGTATCGCAGTTTCGAACGACAGGTGCTGGAACGGCTGGGCGATATCCTTGACCGTGCCAATGCGCTGCTGGCCCAGTCCGGCGTACTGCCGGGGCTGGTCTACACCCCCTACCTGGCACGCTCGTCGAGCACGCGTCGGATCATCACCCAGTCGGTGGGTGGTGGCCGCACCACGCAGCCGGCCAAGCGCAGCGCGGCCCCCCTGACCGGCTGGAACGGTTCGGCACCGGCCGGCTCCTGGTCCAGCCTGGTACAGGACGCCTTCCACGAGGGTGGCGCAGCCGGCCCCGCCACGCCGGGCGTGACCACATCCACCGGCAGTGCTTTGCATGAGCTGCTGCAGCAGGCCCGGCACGCCAACCCTGCCCCGGCGGACCGCGGCGCAGTGCCCAGTGCGGCAGTCGACGCGGTACTCGCGCGTCTGCAGGCTCAGTCCAGCGCGGCAACCGGCGTGGCCGACCTGCAGGCCGCCGTGGTCGCGCAGCTGCGCAGCGAGCATGGTGCGCAGGCCCAGCTGGGCAGTCACGACCGGGACAACCTGGACCTGCTGCGCATGCTGATGCAGCAGGTGCAACAGCAGCAGCGTCCCGATCCGGTGCCGGCCGCCCTGCTGGCCCGCCTGCAGGTGCCCCTGGCACGCGCGGCCATGGCCGACCCGGGCTTCTTCGTGCGCGACGAACATCCCGCGCGTGAGCTGCTCAACCAGATCGCCGAAGTCGGTGCCAACTGGCTGGGCGACGATGATGTCGACCCGCAGCTGCTGCAGCGCATGGCGCAGAGCGTGCAGGGCCTGCTCGGCCAGGATGCACGCGCGCCGGAAGCCTTCGCCGCTGCCAACGAAGACGTGCAGCAGCACCAGCGCGCGGCGGCCCATCGTGCCGAACTGGCCGAGCGCCGCCACGTGGAAGCCGCGCGCGGCAAGGAACGATTGGAACTGGCCCGTCGCCAGGCCACCGCACAGATCGACCAGTGCTGCGACACGCAGTCGCCACCGCGCTTCGTGCAGACCCTGTTGCGCCAGGCCTGGGCCGATGCACTGACCCTCACCCGCCTGCGCCATGGCGATGATTCGCCACAGTGGCAGGAACGCCTGCAACAGACCGAGCGCATCGCTGCCATCACCGCACAGGCCATCGACGCCCCCGGCGGCACCGATACCGCGTTGGCAGCGGACGTGGAGGCCGCACTGCTGCAGGTCGGCTACCACGCCGAGGAAGCCGCCGCCGTCGCGCGCAGGCTGGCCACGCCCGGCGGCGAGGATGAAAGCACCTCGCGTACCGAACTCAGTGCTCGCCTGAAGGCACGTGCGCGCCTGGGCGAACACGCCGGCGCGCCCACCGGCACGGCGCCTGCAACGCCCCGCAGCAGTGCCGAAGAAGCCGCCTACCAGCAGCTGTCCACGCTGCCGTTCGGCAGCTGGTTCGACATCGATACCGGTGATGGCACGCTGCGCCGCCAGCGCCTGTCCTGGTACAGCCTGCTGACCGGCCACGCCCTGTTCGTCAATCCACGCGGGCAGAAGATCACCGATACCGACCTGGATACGCTGGCACGGCAGATCAGTGCCGGGCGCGCGCAACTGGTCACCGAAGACAAGGGCCGGCTGGTCGACCGTGCCTGGGAAGCCAGCCTCGGTGCGCTGCGCGCACTGGCCACGGGCCGCGCACAGGAGACCCCCGCATGAAAGCCGTACCGCCGCAGGACACCCGCCGCGCGCCGCGCCGCCAGGTCTCGGACCTGGTGCCGGTCACCGACCAGATGCGCGAGTGCGTGGTCGGACGCCTCGGCAATGTCTCCGAAACCGGCATGCTGATGCTGGCCAGCGTGCCGCTGCGCGAGGATGCGTTGTACCAGCTGCGCTTCCCGTTGCCACTGGGTGATGGCCGCCAGCAGGCCATCGACGTGGGCGTGCACCTGCTGTGGAGCGAGCCCGCACACGTTCCCGGCCAGAGCTGGACCGGCTTCCGCTTCCTGACCCTGTCACGCGAACATCGGCAGCTGCTGCGCCAGTGGGTGGGCGAGGACAGCGACGAGGGACCGGTTTCGACGGTCTGAGTGCCGGTTCCGGCACAGCGGTTTTTCGCGGTATGCGGCAGAATCTAGGGCCGTTTTCCGTGTCGAGCCACCGCAATGATCCAGCAAGACCCCGGCGCCCTGTATTCCGACCACCTGGCCGTGCTGTGCCGACGCGCCGAACAGGCGCTGGCCCGCGGCGGCTTCGATCACCTGGTGGTGCCCAGCGGCACCCTGCACTACCAGGTGTTCGACGACCGCGACTACCCGTATGCGGTGAATCCGCAGTTCAAGGCCTGGCTGCCGCTGACCCGCGTGCCCAACAGCTGGATCGTGTTCACCCCCGGCAAGCGCCCGGCGGTGATCTTCCACCAGCCGTTCGATTACTGGCACGTGGTACCGGACGCACCGAGTGGCTGGTGGGTGGAGCACTTCGACATCCACATCATCCGCAAGCCCGAAGAGGCGCTGGCGCTGCTGCCGGCCGACCCGTCGCGCTGCGCGATCCTCGGCGAGCCGCAGAGCACGCTGGGCAACTACGCGCCGAACAACCCGGCACCGGTGGTGAACTACCTGGAATGGCACCGCGGCAGCAAGACGCCGTATGAAATCGCGCTGATGCGCCAGGCGCAGGTGCTGGGCGTGCGCGGCCACCGTGCCGCCGAAGCCGCGTTCCGCAACGGCGCCGACGAGTTCAGCATCCACATGGCGTACTGCCAGGCCGTCGGCCAGGACGCCAACGAGCTGCCCTACGGCAACATCGTGGCGTTGAACGAACATGCCGCCGTGCTGCATTACACCGAGCTGGGCCGCAAGGCGCCGCAGCCGCTGCGCAGCTTCCTGATCGATGCCGGTGCCAGCGCGCACGGCTACGCCAGCGACATCACCCGCACCTACGCCGCGCAGGGCCACGACGAGTTCGCCGCGATGATCGCCGCCGTCGATGCGGCCCAGCAGCAGATGTGCGCAGCGGTGCGCCCGGGCTTTGACTACAAGCAGCTGCACGTGGATGCACATCTTTCGCTGATGGGCGTGCTGAAGGACTTCGGCGTGATCAAGGTCTCGCCGCAGACCGCAGTGGAAACCGGCGTCAGCGCCGCGTTCTTCCCGCATGGCATCGGTCACCTGATCGGCCTGCAGGTGCACGACGTGGCCGGTTTCGCGGCCAGCGACGAGGGTGGCCGCATCGAGCGCCCGGCGGGCCACCCGTACCTGCGCCTGACCCGCGTGCTGGAGCCCGGCATGGTGGTGACCATCGAACCGGGCCTGTACTTCATCGACATGCTGTTGAATGAAGTGAAGGATGCCGGCCATGGCGATGCGATCAACTGGGACCGCGTGAATTTCTTCCGTCCGTATGGCGGCATCCGCATTGAAGACGAAGTGCTGTGCACTGAGGGCGAGGCGGACAACCTGACGCGGCCGGAGTTTGCGGCGGCGAACGGCTGAGCCCCTCGTGGTTGGTCGCAGAAGTCAAAAGCCCTGCCTCTGACAGTTTCCTGCCGCGTTCAACCACGGAAAAGAAAAAGAAAAGCAGAAGCGGGTCGCTCGCTACGCTCGCCCTGTGTCGACCAAGGTCGACACCTACCAACAGCCGCGCGCTCCAACGGCCGCAGTGGCCAGTAGATCCACGCCATGCGTGGATGATTCATTCGATATCTGACAGATGTGCCGACCAACGGTCGGCACCCACCAACAGCCGCGTGAACCTGTCGAAGGCGGGGCACGGTGGGTTTGCGGGGTGTGAGCCGCATGGATGCGGCGACCAAGCCTCCAGGGATGGATTCACGGCGTCCCCGCAAACCCACCGTGCCCCGCCATCCCACGGATAGCCCGCTTTGGCCTTGGCTTTGGCTGTTGCCTCTGCGGGTGCAGGGCTGCAAGCCCTGCCGAAACCCCTTACCCCGCCATCACCGCTTCAATCTCGTCGGCGCTGCGCGCCAGGCCTTCGGTCAGCACGCGATGCCCGTCATCGGTGATCAGCACGTCATCCTCGGTACGGATGCCGATACCGCGCCAGCGCGGTTCCACCGTCGTATCGTCCACGCCGATATACAGCCCCGGCTCGATGGTGAACGCCATGCCCGGCTCCAGCAGCCGCGAATCGCCGGCCAGGCGATAGTCACCCACGTCGTGCACGTCCATGCCGATCCAGTGCCCGGTCTTGTGCCGGTAGAAACGCTGGTACAGGCCCTCGGACAGGTTCTTTTCCAGCGTGCCCTTCAGCAGGCCCAGCCGCAGCAGGCCTTCGGTCAGGGTCTGCACCGCCGCCAGGTGACCCATCTCGTAGGCCACGCCCGGCTTGGCCTGGGCCAGTGCCGCGGCCTGCGCGTCACCGACCAGGTCGTGCAGCGCGCGCTGCTCGGCGCTGAAGCGGCCGTTCACCGGGAACGTGCGGGTGATGTCGCTGGCATAGCCGCGGTATTCGGCACCGGCGTCGATCAGCACCAGCTCACCATCGCGCGAACGTGCGTTGTTGTCGCGGTAGTGCAGGATGCAGCCGTTGCGACCTGCACCGACGATGCTGCAATAGGCCGGCACCGCGTCGTTGGCGCGGAACACGCGTTCCAGTTCGGCCTGCAGTTCGTATTCGTGGATGCCGGCCTTCGCCGCTTTCATCGCCGCCAGATGTGCACGCACGCTGATCTGCGCGGCGTGGTGCATCAGCGCCACTTCAGCACCGGACTTGAACAGGCGCTGCTCATGCAGCAGGTGGCCCAGCTCCAGGAACTCATGCGGCGGCTGCGCGCCGTGGCGCACCTGCGAACGCACGCGGTTGACCCAGCCGATCAGCTTCAGGTCGAAATCGGCGTCGCGACCGAAGTGGTAATAGACGCGCGAACGCCCTTCCAGCAGGCCCGGCAGGATGTCGTCCAGATCGTCGATCGGGTACGCATCGTCCATGCCGTACTGCGCCACCGCACCTTCCTGGCCGGCGCGGCTGCCGTCCCAGGCCTCGCGCTCGGCGTCGCGCTCACGGCAGAACAGGATGGCCTCGCCGTGACGGCGGCCCGGGATCAACACCAGCACCGCTTCCGGCTCCGGGAAGCCGCTCAAGTACTGGAAGTCCGAATCCTGCCGGAACGGGTAATGGGTATCGAGGCTGCGCACCTTCTCGGCGGCGGCGGGAAGCACCAGGATCGCATCCTCGCCGGCCATGTCCATCAGCTGGCGGCGGCGACGCTTGTATTCGCCGGCCGCGATGCCGGTGCGCTGCTTGATGTCCATCAGTTCAGGCGCTGCCGATGGCGCGAGGCCAGCACCACGTCACCGTGCAGCAGCAGTACCGCCACGCGGATGAATTCCTCGATCTCGGACAGGGCTTCGTCATCGTCATCGCCACCGGCCTCGAAATCCTCGCTGGAGGCACGCGCCAGGCTGGCCATGTCGGTCAGCGCTTCTTCGCCCTCTTCGGACAGGATCGGGCGGCGGCCGCCGCTGCCCAGGCCAAAGCCGCCCAGGAAGGAACGGGTCCAGCTGAACATGGCATCAGCCTGCGCGGACACGTCGTCGCCATCGGTCAGCAGCAGTTCGAAGGCGAAATCGCGGTCTTCCAGTTGCTTGATGGTGACCTGCAGCAGCTGCCCCAGCACGCTGTCGGCGGCCACCGGCGGCAGGTTGTCGTCGGCCAGCACACGCGCCGGCCAATCATTGCCGGGGGCACCACCGGCGGCCAGCCAGCCGCACAGTGCGCCGTGTAGCTCGGCAGCGGTGGCGCCCAGGCCCAGTTCCTGGCTGGCGCGGGTAACGTCGTCGACGGAGGGAAGTTCGGTCATCGTGCGGCTCGTTCGGAAAGGAAACCCGGGGCGCGCACGCGCGCGCCCGTGAGACCCCGTAGTGTAGCAACCCGACGGCATCCTCTCTGCGACCGTCAGGCCTTGCTGCGACAACGCTTGACCGCCCTTACCCGGCTTGCCTATCGTGCCCGTATGGAACCCGCCGATCCCCTTGCCCAGCTGCAGGACTTCGCTGCCCGCGTGGAAGCGTTGCTTGAACGCAACCAGCGCCTGGCCGAGGAGAACCGCAGCCTGCGCCACCAGCAGGAACAGCTGGTGGCCGAGCGTTCCACGCTGCTGGCCAAGAACGAGCAGGCACGCTCGCGGGTGGAAGCAATGATCAGCCGGCTCAAATCCCTGGAGCAGCACACATGAGCGCCGAACCGGTCAGTGTCCGCATCCTCGATCGTGAATACACCGTGGGTGTCGGCGGCGATGAACGCGACAGCCTGATGGCCGCCGCCCGCCTGCTCGATGCGCGCATGCGCGAAATCCGCGGCAGCAACCGCATGGCCGCGGTCGACCGCGTCGCCGTGCTGGCGGCGTTGAACCTGGCCCATGAACTGCAACTGCTGCGCGACGAGAACGCCCGCCAGGCAGTCGCCCTGCAGCAGACGCTGGCCGACCTGAACCGGCGCCTGGACCGCGCGATCGACGGCACCCCATAGAAGAGGGGACGGAGGGGATCAAGGCGCATTCACCCCTTCTGCGCTGGAAACGTCTTAATCCCCTCCGTCCCCTTTTCTCATATCTGAATTGGCACGGACTGTTGCCGACGAACGGCCTATCCAGATCCTGCGTGCTGGCTATAATGGCCACGCGTTCTCTGCGGTACTCGACGGCATGTGCAAACATTCGCCTTGTCCCTTAAGAACGACACCGGGAGCGCGACAGCGCCGGGAGTGCAGGTCCGCCTTGTAGCGGGAAGCCCGATGGTTCTCCAGCGTTCCCACTTGAGCCCCCGGGTTCAAGGTCGTTTCGCATGCATCGACATTGCGGAGAATGCAATATTCCAGCAAGGGCGGCGTCTTCGGGCGTCGCCCTTGTTCTTTCCGGCACAATGACGGCTGATCCTTGCCGCACGCTGCCATGACCGACCCGCGCCAGGCCCTGCGCCACGACCTGCGGCAACGCCGCCGCGACCTTTCCGCCGCTGAGCGCATTGCCGCCGCCGAATCCCTCGCCGATGCCCTGCTGGCCCTGCCGTTCGCCCCGCGCGAAGGCGCCGTGGCCGGCTACTGGGCGCTGGATGGCGAAATCGCCCTGCACCGGTGGCAGGTGCAGTTACCCGACACACTGACCTACTGCCTGCCGATTCTGGCCGGCGACACGCTGCGCTTCGCGCCATGGCGGCCCGGGCAAGCATTGACCAGCAACCGTTACGGCATCCCCGAGCCGGATGTGGCCGTGGAAGACACCCTGGAACCGGCGCAGATGGCGCTGGTGGTGACCCCGCTGGTGGGCTTCGACACACAGTGCCGGCGGCTGGGCATGGGGGGCGGCTGGTATGATCGCAGCTTCGCCTTCCGCCACGATCGGCCGGCGCCGCCCTGGCTGGTCGGCGCTGCGTTCGCGGTGCAGCAGGTCGAGTCCTTGCCGGTGGCGTCGTGGGACGTACCGGTGGATGCGATCTGCACCGAAGACGGCCCCCTGTTCCCCTCCGCTGCCCCCGTGAACGCATGACCGCCCGCAAGCGCTACTGGCTGATGAAGTCCGAACCGGACGCCTTCTCCATCGATGACCTGGCCAAGGTCAAGGTCGAACCCTGGAACGGGGTGCGCAACTACCAGGCGCGCAATTTCATGCGCGATGGCATGCAGGTGGGCGACGGCATCCTGTTCTACCACTCCAATACCAAGGTGCCCGGCATCGTCGGCCTGGCCACGGTGGCCAGCCCGGCCTACCCGGACGACACCCAGTTCGACCCCAAATCCGACTACCACGACCCCAAGAGCACGCGCGAGAACCCGCGCTGGATGCTGGTGGACGTGGCCTTCGACCGCAAGCTCAAGCAGGTGATCGCGCTGGACGAGATCAAGCTGCACGCCGAAGAACTCGGCGAGGGCTTCCCGTTGGTTGCCAAGGGCAACCGCCTGTCGGTGTTCCCGGTGACCGCCGCGCAGTGGAAGCTGCTGCTGTCGCTGGAAAAGAAATCCTGATTCCCTGCCTGAGAGTTCTCCCATGTCCGAAGCCAAGCGCCTGGCCGCCGAGAAAGCCATCGAGTACGTTGAAGACGGCATGATCGTCGGTGTCGGCACCGGTTCCACCGTGGCCTATTTCATCGATGCCCTGGCCCGTATCCAGCACCGCATCAAGGGTGCCGTGTCCAGCTCCGAGCAGAGCACCGCGCGCCTGAAGCAGCACGGCATCGAGGTGATCGAGCTGAACCACAGCGGCAACCTGTCGCTGTACGTGGACGGCGCCGATGAGTGCGATGCCAACAAGTGCCTGATCAAGGGCGGCGGCGCCGCACTGACCCGCGAGAAGATCATCGCCGAGGCCAGCGAGCGCTTCATCTGCATCGTCGACCCGAGCAAGCAGGTGCCGGTGCTGGGCAAGTTCCCGCTGCCGGTGGAAGTGATCCCGATGGCGCGCAGCCTGGTCGCCCGCCAGATCCGCGACATGACCGGCGGCCAGCCGACCTGGCGCGAAGGCGTGGTCACCGACAACGGCAACCAGATCCTGGACATCCACAACCTGCAGATCACCGATCCGGAAAAGCTGGAGCGCGAGCTCAACCAGCTGCCCGGCGTGGTCTGCGTCGGCCTGTTCGCGCGCCGTCGCGCCGATGTGGTGATCGTCGGTGGTGAGCCGCCGGTCGTGCTCTGACCCTTTCGAAGGATCCTGACGATGTCGCTGTTGCGTTCGCTGCTGATGCTTCCGCTGCTGGCCCTGGCCGGCTGTGCTACCGACGCGGCCCGCCATTGGGTCGAGCTGGATGGCGCCCGCTACCAGGTGGAGCTGGCCACCAACGATGAAACCCGCGCGCGCGGGTTGATGTTCCGCGACCAGATGGCCGCCGATCACGGCATGCTGTTCATCCACGACCGCGAGGAAATGCAGGCGTACTGGATGAAGAACACCAAGCTTGCGCTGGACATCCTGTACTTCGACAGCCAGCGCAAGCTGGTCAGCCAGCAGCGCGACGTGCCGCCGTGCTCGGCAGGCGACATGTGCCCGCCCTACCCCAGCGGTGGACCGGCGCGCTATGTGCTGGAGCTCAACGCCGGTCAGGCCGAGAAGCTCAAGCTGAAGGACGGGACCCAGCTGACCTTCGGCCCGGGCATCGAAAAGTAAACGATGCGGCCGGCCAGCGGCCGGCACCCGCCGAATCAACATCAAAGGCAAAAGCTGGGTTACCGAGGGATGGCGGGGCGGTGTGGACTTGCAGGACAGCCGTAAACCCGTCCCTGGGGGCTCGTAGGCGCCATCCATGTCGCCTGCGGTCCTGCAAGCCCACACCGCCCCACCTCTGACAGTTGGCCGGCGGCTGTTGGTAGGTGTCGACCTTGGTCGACACGACATTTCCAAGACGATGTTCTTTTCACGCGACACCGCTTGAAACCGCCTGCAATTGCCGCCAGTCTGTGGTCATGCAGGACCGGATCTCACTCCCCGACTGGGATGCACTGGCCGACCTCGAAGACGAGGCGCTGCCACTGTTGCCGACCGCGCTGCTGATCGCGCGCGATGAATACCCCGATCTGCAGCCGTCCACCTACGACGCGCTGATTCAGAGCCATGTCGACCACCTCCGTTCGGAAGTGGACAGCATCGACAACAGCCCATTGAAGATGGCAGCGATCAATCGCCATCTGTTCGACGAGCTGGGCTACAGCGGCGACCACGACGAGTACTACGACCCGCGCAACAGCTACCTCAACCAGGTATTCGAGCGCCGCCTGGGCAACCCGATCTCGCTGGCGCTGGTGCAGATGGAAGTCGCGCGCCGGCTGGGAATCCCGCTCGACGGCGTGTCCTTCCCCGGCCACTTCCTGGTGCGCCTGCCGGTGGACGACGGCGTGCTGGTGATGGATCCGTTCAATGGCGGCCGCCCGCTGGACGTGGACGAACTGCGCGAGCGGGCCAAGTCACACCTGGGCGGGCAGATGCCCGACGACCAGGTGCTGGCGCAGATCCTCGACCCGGCGCCAGCGCGCGCGATCCTGATGCGCATGCTGCGCAACCTGCACGGTGTGTATGCCGAAGCCGGCGAATGGGACCGCGCCGCGCGCAGTGCCGACCGCCTGCTGAAGCTGGCCCCGGAGCAGGATGATGCGCTGCGTGACCGCGGCCTGGCCTACCTGCAGCTGGAGTACCTGGCCGGTGCCCGCCACGATCTGGGGCAGTACCTGAAGCGCAATCCCGAGGCCAGTGATGCGCAGTGGCTGCGCGAGAAGCTGATCGACCTCGGCGGGCCGATGCCGCGGCTGCATTGAGGTTGTCCGGTGTGCGGACCAACGGTCCGCACCCACAGAAGGGCCTGCAGGCCCCGCCATCAATCGACCTCGACCATCTCGAAATCGGCCTTGGTCACCCCGCAATCCGGGCAGGTCCAGGTCTCGGGAATGTCCTCCCAGCGCGTCCCTGGCGCGATGCCTTCCTCCGGCAAGCCTTCTGCTTCGCTGTACAGGTAGCCGCAGACCACGCACATCCAGGTGCGCAAGGTGGTGGGGGTGGCATCGCTCATCGGATAATCAAGGCTGGATTCACGGGCCGCCATTGTCCCATCGCGGTCCACTCACCGGTAGCCATCGATGACTTCTGCTTCCCCGGCGCCCCGCGGCGTCTACCTGATCACCCCGGACGAGCCCGATACCGCACGCCTGCTGGCCCGTACCGCGCCGCTGCTGGCCGCGGGCGCCACCTGGCTGCAGTACCGCAACAAGACCGCCAGCGACGCGCTGCGGCGGGAGCAGGCCACCGCCCTGCAGGCGCTGTGCGCGGAACACGGCGTGCCGCTGATCGTCAACGACGACCCGGCGCTGGCCAAGGCGGTCGGCGCCGCCGGCGTGCATCTGGGCGGCACCGATGGCGATATCCCCAGCGCGCGTGCCCTGCTCGGCGCGGACGCCATCATCGGCGCCTCCTGCTACGACCAGCTCGCCAACGCCGAGCAGGCCGTGGTGGCCGGCGCCAGCTACGTGGCCTTCGGCGCGTTCTTCCCGACCACCACCAAGATCACCAGCAGCCGCGCCCATACCGACCTGCTGCGGCAAAGCGCCGCACTGGGCGTGCCGCGGGTGGCGATCGGCGGCCTGACGCCGGACAATGTCGGTCCCATCATCGACGCCGGCGCCGATCTGGTCGCCGTGGTCAGCAGCGTGTTCGCCGCCGAAGACCCGGTCGCGACCCAGCGCGCCTACCTCGCCCAGTTCGCGTAATGCCCAGGAAAGCCCCATGAACCACGACCAGTCCCACGCCCTGTTCTCCCGCGCCCAGCAGCTGTTGCCGGGCGGCGTCAATTCGCCGGTGCGCGCGTTCAAGTCGGTCGGCGGCGAGCCGTTCTTCGTTGAACGCGCCGACGGTGCCTACCTGTACGACGTCGATGGCAACCGCTACATCGACTACGTCGGCTCCTGGGGCCCGATGATCGTCGGCCACAACCATCCGGCGGTACGCCAGGCGGTGAAGAAGGCGATCGACAACGGCCTGTCGTTCGGCGCGCCATGCGCGGCCGAAGTGACCATGGCCGAGACCATCACCCGCCTGGTGCCGTCGTGCGAGATGGTGCGCATGGTCAACTCCGGCACCGAGGCCACCCTGTCGGCGATCCGGCTGGCGCGTGGCGCCACCGGCCGCAACCGCATCGTCAAGTTCGAAGGCTGCTACCACGGCCACGGCGACTCGTTCCTGGTCAAGGCCGGCAGCGGCATGTTGACCCTGGGCGTGCCGACCTCGCCGGGCGTCCCGGCCGGGCTGAGCGAACTGACCCTGACCCTGCCCTACAACGACTTCGAAGCGGCCACTGCGCTGTTCGAGCAGCAGGGCGATGACATCGCCGGCCTGATCATCGAACCGGTGGTCGGCAACGCCAACTGCATCCCGCCGCGCGAGGGCTACCTGCAGCACCTGCGCGAACTGTGCACGAAACACGGCGCGCTGCTGATCTTCGACGAAGTGATGACCGGCTTCCGCGTTGCCCTTGGCGGTGCGCAGGGGCACTACGGCATCACCCCGGACCTGACCACCTTCGGCAAGATAATCGGCGGCGGCATGCCGGTGGGCGCCTACGGCGGTCGCCGCGAGCTCATGCAGCAGATCGCCCCGGCCGGCCCGATCTACCAGGCCGGCACGCTGAGCGGCAACCCGGTGGCGATGGCCGCTGGCCTGGCGATGCTGGAGCTGATCCAGCAGCCGGGCTTCCACGCCGACCTGGCCGAGCGCACCGCACGCCTGTGCGCCGGCCTGGAAGCGGCCGCCGCCGACGCCGGCGTGGCGGTGACCACCACCCGCGTGGGCGCGATGTTCGGGCTGTTCTTCACCAGTGAAAAAGTGGAGACCTATGCGCAGGCCACTGCCTGTGACATCCCGGCGTTCAACCGCTTCTTCCACGCGATGCTGGACCAGGGCGTGTTCCTGGCACCGTCGGCGTACGAGGCCGGCTTCCTGTCCAGCGCGCACGACGATGCGGTGATCGAGGCCACCCGCGCCGCTGCACGCGTGGCGTTCAAGGCCGCCAAGGGCTGAGCCCGCTCTGCACGAAAAAGGGGACGGAGGGGATTAAGTCGTTTGTGCACAAACGACTTAATCCCCTCCGTCCCCTTTTTTTCCTGGTAGAGCCACGCCATGCGTGGCTGCTCAACCGAAGACGAACTTGCCCTTCATCATCGCGAAGTGGCCGGGGAACGAGCAGAAGAAGGTGTAGTCACCGCCCTTCTGCAGGCCCTGGGTAGAGAAGCGCACGCGCGCGGTTTCACCACCGCCGATCACCTTGGTGTGCGCCAGCACGCGCTTGTCGGCCTTCGGCAGGTAGCTGTCGGCCAGGGTCATACGCATGCCAGCCATCGCCACCGGCTGGTAATCCGCGCTGCGGGTCAGCACCCAGTTGTGGCCCATCGCGGTAGCAGCCAGCTTGCCGGTGTGGCGCAGGGTCAGATCCACGGCGGTGCAATCAGCGGCCACCTTGATCTCGCGGCTGCTGAAGCTCATCTGGTCGGTGCTGTCGATGCTCACCGCACACACCCGCGCCATCGCTGACGGCGCCAGCATCAGCGCGCCCAGTCCCACTGCCACCATCCAAGCCTTCATCGTTGCATCTCCTGCGGATTCAAGCGCCATTCTAGGCAGGCCCCTGCGGCCGCGTCTGCGACCGTCTGTCGCATGGCTGCTCCAGGGTTTCCCGCGTGTTCACTGCAATGGCATGCTCGACCAATGCGGATCGACCTGTTGCTGCTGGATGTGGATGGCGTGCTGGTGCACTACCAGCGCGCGCAGCGCGTGCTGTACCTTGCGCAGGCGCTGGATGTCGTGCCGGAAACCGTGCAGGCCGCGCTGTACGACAGCGGGCTGGAAGCGGCACATGACAATGGCACGCTGGATGGCCCGGCCTATCTGGCGCAGCTGGGAGAGCTTCTAGGCACGACGGTCGATGTGACTGCTTGGACCGCGGCGCGGCGGGCCGCCAGCCATCCGCAGGCTGCCGTGTTGCAGCGGCTGCAGGCCCTGCAGTTGCCGATGGCAGTGCTGACCAACAACGGCGCGCTGATGCAACAGGCCTTGCCCACCCTGCTACCGGAACTGTTCCCTGCCCTGCAGGACCGCGTGTTCTGCAGCGCCGATTTCGGCCTGCGCAAACCGGCGCCTGCGGTATTCCTGCGCACGCTTGAGGTACTCGGCGTGGCACCTGCGCGCACGCTGTTCGTCGATGACCTGTTCGCCAATGTGCGCGGCGCACGCGCCGCCGGCCTGCACGCGGAAACCGTGCGTGATGGCCGTGGGCTGGGCAAGGTGTTGAAACGTTACGCGGTGAGCTGATCGGGGTCAGAGCCCTCTCCGCAGGAGAGGGATCCGACCCCAGCGCCGCGGCGTCAGCGCGCGGCGATGAACGCAGCAATCGCTGCGCGCAGGCGCTTCAGGCCTTCGGCCACTTCTTCGTCAGTGATGTTCAGCGACGGCACGAAGCGCAGCACGTCCAGGCCGGCCTGCAGGGTCAGCAGGCCCTGCTCGGCGGCGTGGTCGAGGATCGCACCGGCCTGGCCGGCGAAGTCCTTGCTCAGCACCGCGCCCAGCATCAGGCCACGGCCACGCACGTCGCTGAACACACCGAACTCGTCGTTGATGCGGGCGAAGCCATCGCGCAGCGCCTTCGACTGGCGGCTGACGTTGGCGGCGATCTCCGCCGAGGCCAACTTGCGCAGCGCCACGCGCGCGACTGCGGCCGCCAGCGGGTTGCCACCGAAGGTAGTGCCGTGCGCGCCGAACTGCATGGTTTCGGCCACCTTCGGGCCGGCCAGCATCGCGCCGATCGGGAAGCCACCGCCGAGCGCCTTGGCCAGGGTGACCATGTCCGGTACCACATCGTCCTGCCAGTGCGCGAACAGCGTGCCGGTGCGGCCCATGCCGGCCTGGATCTCGTCCAGCACCAGTAGCGCGTTGTGCTGGTCGCACAGTTCGCGCACGCGCTTGAGGAAACCGGACTTGGCCGGCATCACGCCGCCCTCGCCCTGGATCGGCTCCAGCATCACTGCGGCCACGTCGCCGGCGGCCATCGCGGTTTCCAGCTGCACCTCATCGTTGAAATCGATGTAGCGGAAGCCACCGGGCAGCGGCTCGTAGCCTTCCTGGTACTTCGGCTGGGCGGTGGCGGTCACCGCGCCCATGGTGCGGCCGTGGAAGCTGCCACGGAAGGTGATGATCACCCGCTTGTCGGCCGGGCGGCCCTGGCTGGAGGCCCACTTGCGGACCATCTTGATCGCCACTTCGTTGGCTTCGGCGCCGGAGTTGCACAGGAACACGCGCTCGGCGAAGCGGCTGGCCTTCACCAGCTCCTCGGCCAGGTGCAATGGCGGCGCGCTGTAGAACACGTTGCTGGTGTGCCAGAGCTTGCCGGCCTGCTCGACCAGCGCGGCGACCAGGTCCGGGTCGTTGTGGCCCAGGCCACACACGGCGATGCCGGCGGCCAGGTCGATGAACTCACGGCCCTGGCTGTCCCACACGCGGGCGCCCTGGCCTCGTTCCAGTACCACCTGGCGGGGCTTGTAGACCGGCAGGTAATAGTGCGAAAGGGAGATCAGCGGATCGGTAGCGGCGGTCATGGCAGTCGGCAGGGTTCAGGAATCCCCATTCTCGCGCCGGAACCCCTGCGGCACAATGCGCCCATGCGACCGTTTTCCGCCCCCCAGCTGAACCCCGCCACCGAGACCGGCTGGCGCCGTCGGTGGTTCGACATCATCTACCGCCACGACACCCGCCCCTCGCGCAATTTCGACCTGATCCTGGTGGTGGCGATCATCGCCAGCATCCTGGTGGTGATGATCGACAGCGTGCAGCACCTGCATGCCGAATGGTCCACCGGCCTGTACATCCTGGAATGGGGCTTCACGATCATCTTCACCGCCGAGTACCTGCTGCGGCTGGCGGTGGTCAAGCGCCCGCTGCGCTACGCGGTGAGCATCTGGGGCATCATCGACCTGCTGTCGATCCTGCCCGCCTACCTGTCGATGTTCATCCCCGGCGCGCAGAGCCTGCTGGTGGTGCGCGCGCTGCGCATCCTGCGCGTGTTCCGCATCCTCAAGCTGACCCGCTACATCGAGGAAAGCGGCGTATTGATGACGTCACTGTGGCGCAGCCGGCGCAAAGTGCTGGTGTTCCTGTTCACGGTGATCACCATCACCATCATCGCCGGTGCGCTGATGTACGTGATCGAGGGCCCCGAACACGGCTTCACCAACATCCCGGCCAGCATGTACTGGGCGGTGGTGACCATGGCCACGGTCGGTTTCGGCGACATCGTGCCGCAGACCGTGCTCGGCCGCTTCGTCACCTCGGTGCTGATCCTGATCGGCTACAGCATCATCGCCGTGCCCACCGGCATCTATACCGCCGAACTGGCCAGCACCATGCGTGAAGCCGAGCAGGCCGCGCGCCGCGATGCGCGCGGCTGCCCGGACTGTGGGCTGGAAGGCCATGAACCGGATGCACTGCACTGCCGCAAGTGCGGCGGCAAGCTGCCGGATGCGTTCAACCATTGAGGCACATGCCGGCCAGCGGCCGGCACTACCTCTCGGCGGTTACGCATGGATGCGTGTGCCGTTGCTCACCGCATGCGGTTGCTGGTGGTCACCAGATCATTGTATGCGGCGAGGATCGTTGACTGCGCTCCTTCCGGGTCGGTGGTGAGCCAACTGCCCGACGCCTTCCGCTCTGCCGCCAGCGCTTCGGCGGTGATCGGCTTGTGCTGCTCCAGGCGCTCGACGCCACGTCCCGCAGTACGCACCAGCTTGTCCGCCGAACGCTGCACGTGGCCCCACATCGGGTCGTCCTTGCCGACACCGCCGTTCTGGATTTCCGTCACCAGTGCCTGATAGTCAGCCAGCTGCACGCGCAGCGCCGCAACATCCGGTGCGTCGTCCTGGAACGCCGTGGCCAGTAGCTTGCCGTCGCCCAGCAGGCGAAGGTGATAGTAGGCCAGCGAGCGCCCTTCGCTCTCCTCGATCTGCTTCAGCTGCGCGGCACGGCGATCGTTCTCGTTCTTTTCCAGCGCCACATCCATCGCTTCGCTGGCCTTGAAGAAATCAGCATAGGCCTGCATCAGCGGGGCATGCTGGCTGCGCATCCCTTCACCGCCATCACGACGATAATCCTCGCGGGTGAAGTAACCATCGGCGCGCTCGACCAGGGTGTTCAATGCCTGGAAGGCCTGCTGATAGTCACGCGCGGGGCCATCCATCGGCAAGGCCGGGGTCTTCGCCAGCGCGTCGGTCAGTGGCTGGCCGCAGTACTCGACGCGGTGCGACAGCACCTTCCCGGGCGAACGCGGTTGCGCTTCATTGCCGGTCGGGCCGGCTTCAGGGTCCTTCATCCAGCTGGTGTAGGTCTGGAAACCCTCGTGAATGGGTTGTTCAACGCCGTTGTAGCACTCGATGTAGGCGTTCACCTTCTCCAGGCTGGGGTCGGCCAGCGACAACCCTGCCGGTCTGTTGCAGCCGCTCAGGCCAGCCACAGCGCCGATCAGCAGCAGCGGCGCGATACGCAGACAGGAAGTCGTCATGGTCCCTCGCATGGGTGCTGGCGCGCCGGTCACTGGCGGTTGCTCTGGAAAACGAGCGTGTTGTATTCCTGCATGAGCTTGCCGGCAGAGCCACGCGGCGCCATCGACGGCGAATCAAGCATGCGTCGTTCGAAATCGGTGTAAGGCTTTTTCTCGCTGACGCGCTGCAGCCGCTCCTTGCCTTCGCGCCGGAAATTCTCGGCCCCACGCTCGAAGCCTTCCCAGTCCGACTTGCCCGGCTCCTGGTCGGCAACCTTGGCGTGCGCTTCATCGGAAATGCGGTTGAAGGCATCCAGGCGTTCGCGGGCCTTGGCCTGATCGAAATCATCCTCGCTCATCAGATCCATGATGGCCTTGGCTTCCAGCATCATCGCCAGACGGTAGTACTCGCGCGTGCGCCCCTCGGCCTGTTCCAGCGCCTTGAGCTGCTCGCGCTGGGCGGCGTCGTTCTGGCGCTCCAGCTCGGCATTGAACGTTTCGCTGGCAGCCACGAAATCCTTGAAGGCAGCCATCAAGGGCGCGTGCAGCTGCTTGCCCTTGGCGAACTGGTCGTCTTCGTAGTCCTGGCGATCGTAGTAGTCATGCGCGTCCTTGCTGACCGGCACCAGCGCCTTCAGCGCCTGCTGGTAGTGACCTGCAGCCGCATCGAGTTCGGCCAGCGCAGGCTTGGCAGCGATCGCCTCGGTCACCGGGGCGTCGCACTGCTTCATGTCGTAGTCGCTGATCTCGAACGGGCCGTACACGTGCGTCTCGCGTCCGGTCGGGCCAGCGTCGACATCCTTGATCCAGCGCGTGTAGGACTGGATGCTGCCGTGGGTTTTCGAATCCAGCGCGTTGAAGCAGCCGATGTAGGCGTTGAGCTTGGCGGTCAGCTGCTGCTGTGTATCGGACGGGGCCGTGCTGGCGTCCGGCGTGCCGGAGGCAGCGGCGCCGCCCGCAGCTACGGGTGCCTTGCCACCGCAGGCGGTCAGGATCAACGACAGCGAAGCGGCCAGCGCCGCCACGGAAAGAGTGCGTGACATGTGCTCACATCCTTGTTGAAAACGATTACAGCCACGCATTCTAGCGCAGCAGGCCGAGGGTCGCAGCCCTCGGCCTCTTCCAGCGACGCGCGGTCAATCCAGGAACAGATCCGGCAGCAACGGCCGCGACGGATCCACCGCGTATCCGGAAAGATCGGTGATACCGGCCTGTGCCAGCACTTCATCGTCGATCAGGAACTGGCCGTGGAAGCCGGCCGCTTCACGCACCAGCACCGCGTGTGCGGCATCGGCCATGATCTGCGGCGTGCGGCAGCCAGCCGCATCCACGCCCGGAATCATGTTGATCGCATCGGTGGCGATCACCGTGCGCGGCCATAGCGCATTCACCGCCACGCCCTGCGGACCGAATTCGGCGGCCAGGCCCAGAGTGACGAAGCTCATGCCCATCTTCGCCAGCGTGTAGCCGGTGTGCGGTGCCCACCACTTCGGCTCCAGGCTCGGCGGCGGCGCCAGGGTGAGGATGTGCGGGTTCGGCGCCTGCTGCAGGTACGGCAGGCAGGCCTGCGCACACAGGAAGCTGCCACGCGAATTGACCTGCTGCATCAGGTCGAAGCGCTTCATCGGCGTATCCAGCGTGCCGCGCAACAAGATCGCGCTGGCGTTGTTGATCAGGATGTCGATGCCACCGAAGGTATCGACCGTGGCCGCCACCGCCGCCTGCACCTGCTCTTCCTCGCGGATGTCGCACTTCAGGGCCAGGCCCTGGCCGCCAGCCGCCGTTACCGCTTCGGCCGCGGTATGGATGGTGCCCGGCAGCTTCGGGTTCGGCACCGACGACTTGGCCGCAATGGCCACATTGGCGCCGTCGCGCGCAGCGCGCAGTGCGATGGCCAGGCCGATGCCGCGCGAGGCACCGGTGATGAAAAGCGTTTTGCCCTGCAGACTGCCCACGTTCCACACTCCAGCGTATGCAATGAGCCGCTAGTATGCCGCGCCGACGCGGAGTTCACCCGCCCTTGACGATACTTGGGCCTCCAGACAACGCACGAGGTCCACGCCATGCGCCGTTCCCGCCTGTTGCTGCCTGCCCTGGGGCTTGTCCTGCTGACCGCCTGCCAGGGCCGTTCGCCGGAACCCGGCAAGGAGCCGCCCGCCGGTGACGCGCCCAGTGCGGAGAAGGCTGCCGCCGACGGCAGGATGCGCTGGAGCGAGGCAGTGGTCTGGGATGGCGACCTCAACGCCTGCCGCCAGGGCGAGAATGCTGCGACCCGTGATTGCCTGCGTGATGCGATGCGCGCCGGTGGCGCCAGTGCCGATGCCGTTACCGCCGCCGAGCAGTTGTCCAGTGGCGGTGAGCTGGCCTATGTGACCGCCTGGCACGAGAACGAAGGACTGGGCATTGCCACGGTCGAGTACCCGTTCCGCGCCAACACCAATGAAGGCACCCGCCTGGTCGATGCCAGCGGCAAGCGCATCGATGTGGATGCCGTGCAGTTGGACGACACCCTGCGTGCCGACCCCACTGTGCAGGAGCTGCTGAAGGCCAACCCGCAGGCCACGCCGTTCGCGCCGGCACAGTCGGCCGGCGCTTCGCCATTGGACAACGGCGGCATCCGCCTGCTGTACCGCACGCCGCTGCGCGACTGCCACGCCTGCCCGGATGTGGGGCAGTTGCAGATCGCCTATGACTTCGATGCCAAGCGCAACTTCATCGGCCAGCAGGTGGTGCCGGCAACGCCGTAAGGTCACCTGCGCCTGTAGTGCTCTATTCAGACCGTTGCACATCGGCCACTTTCCCTTGTGATGGGCAGACCCATTTGACACCCATCAGCCACCGACGGGTTGATGACCATATGACCCTTCAGAGCTGAGCCGACTCTCGATCACCGATCTGACATAGGCAGCCCGCGCTTTGCCAGACCCGGAGTACTCTGCCAGGAGCTCCATCGCCTCAGACCTCATCTCAGCACCGCCAGTGGCCACGAATACAGAAAATGCCGGCTCCAGGTAGCCAGGCGGCTCCCATATGAACCGCTTGCGTTCATCAAGCGGGAAGTCGATGGCGTAGTCCGCCCACTCGATGTAGCGCTTCCAGAAAGCTGGTGCCCCGCGCTGCTGATCCTGCCGATCCACCATCCGCATCAGCAGGGATAGCTGATCAGCGCACGCATCCACAACGTCCCCAGGCAGGTTCAATCCGGCGACGCGCCCGGGATCAACGGCCTGCCAACAGAACACCATGAAGTCGGCGACGAACGCTGCATCGCTTCGTTCAAACATCAAGCGCTGGTACATCGCAAGCGCTTCCGCGACGTCCACTGGCTCTTCGAGGCAGGCATTCCGCACATTGCCCTTGTCGTCACCAGAATCATTCTTCGCCGCCTCATGCATAGCAGACCAAGCTCTCGATCTCCGGAGATATCAGCTCGGCACCATCCCAACGGATGATCTCCAGTTCCAGTAGGCGGTCGTTTGCGTCCGCATGAAGAATCGGCGTGAGTTCAGCACCATCTGCATCCTGCATCTGCAACTCGACGGGATACGCGTGCTGCCCTTGAAACGGCGGGCGCTCATATCCAGAAATGACGAATCCCACCCGAGCTCCACCAATACCCATTTCCACGGCCGTTGCGGAAGCCAAGTCGGCTTGAAGCTGCAAGGCAGGCGGGCCACCACAGCTTCGATCAGCGCCGTTTCGAAGCTGGAAACGCTAAGCGTTAGACTGCGCATCCCATCCTTGATCGGGTGATCGATTCCGTGCTGCATTGCTGCGTACCCTTTCCTGCTTTCACCAAGTCAATCTGATGCTGAGTTGTTGCCTGCAGAATCTACATCTCTGCGCCACTCCACAATGACCCAATGAGCAAGTGGCATCGCATACCACACCAAAGCAGTTACATCCACGCAGGCAGCTTGAATATACGGCAACCACCACGTGAGCGATCATTGACCTCGGCCGGACAAAGCACTTCGTCAACGGCCACGAAGGACACGATCACTCCGTGCCGGAATCCAGCTTTGGCATAGGCAAAACGCCGCGCGAATAGCTCATCCTGCAGCCCTTCATACCCCCGCACTCCTTAACAATTTCATCGAGCGATACCACTCGCTGAATCCGGGAGAACCCTTCAAAATGACCTCCAACAACTTCTGGCGCTGCGATATCGTCCCCGACGGCAATCGGCATGGAACGCTCGAAGCGACCGACAACCTTGTAGTAGCCGGGGCGATCAAACACGTCCAGCTGCCTGAAGGAACTACCATCCGGTGACAATGGGAAAGTAAATCCAGACGCCAGGTCACTACTCTGTGCGGCCTCCCAACTCGCGAAAAGCACCCCGGCGCCATATCCAGGGTAATAAAGCACAACCTCGACATCCTGACCAGCGAACGTTTCAGCCAGAACCAAGAGCTTCGTCGCAGACACACGGCAGACGCCGCCGACCATGCCATGGCTACAGGCATCAGCCGACGCTCCGTTCGTGGGGGCAGGCCGTGCGTGACATGCTGCAAGAACGATGGTCAAAGCTCCAACAGCAAACGAAATCTTCATTTCACCTCCTTCACCAGGCTCCCCAAGCGCAGCAGTCCATCACTCCGGGATGCCTTGGCGCGCTGATACTCTTCAAAACTGAACTCATATATTCGGGAATGATGCACCATTACGACGTCGATCTCCCGTGATACCGCCGTTGTCAGATCCCCCCAATCCCCGTACTTTCCGACTGAGTATGCGATTCCACTCACTCGCGAGATCGCCACGTCGGAAGCACTCATGACCGGCGTGTTTGGATGCGTATGAATCAAGCCAACCTCTGCTCCAGGAGCTTTCGGAAGTACTCCACTGACATTGGTTGGCAGACCATCACTATGAGCGGCGCCGAGGCGATACCGCCCGCCACCAGCTTTGTATACCAACGAAGCAATCTCATAACCCCAGCTTTCCGATACTGGCTCCACCTGCTCAGCCCATGCTCGATACATATCGGGCTTTGATTCAAATGATCTGAACGCGTTTGCGGCCCTGAGCGCGCTGTTTGCCTGCCTTGCAGCACCAGCACCGCGCGTACTGGTCTGGAGACCCGCGACACCCCCACCCTCACATACCGAGCGCACATGGCTCCCGGTACATTGCCTGCCATCGGGATCAATGTTTGTATAGGGATTGCCATTTGCATAGCGATATCGATTGAACTGTCCAAATGCCTGATTAAGCGGCGTAACAGGATCGGAACTCAGGAATGCCCCAATGTCTGGGTCATAGTACCGCTGCTGCATGTTTGTCAGACCCGTCATCGAGTCCGACACATGCCCGGTGAACCCCGGCCGATCTCCCTTCGCGCCACTTACGACCGCACCATAGGGCTCATACACCGTGCGCTCGATGATCGCGCCGCTCGCGTCGGAAATGGCAACCGGGGAGCCCAGTGCATCGGTATGCACGTACTGGATGATTTCCTGCGCAGCGACTTGTCCGCTCAGGATCAGGCCAAACCACATGGATATCGAGGTGAACATCTTCATTCCATTGCACCTCATCATCGCGGCACCCCGCCACCGTCTTCGTCCAGATCACCGAGGTCGTAGATCGGCTGTGCATATGGCGGATCCGACCACGCAGAACATCCACTCGCGTTGCAGGCCCGCACGACATGCGAAGGCGCGCAATAGGCCGATGAGGAGACGTTGGACGACACTTCGGTCGCAGGACCGTCGTACTGCTTCATACCGCCAGGCACCTGCAACTGATAGCTGGCTGCGCCCGCGCTGGCGGTCCATGCAACCTCACAACGCTGTTGTCGCAGACGCTTGAGTCGCCACGTGGTCTGCAGCGAGTGGGTAATCTTCGGGGTCGCTGGCGGCGGTGTGGAGTTGATGCTG
Source organism: Stenotrophomonas maltophilia group sp. Smal13 (assembly GCF_030236855.1). Classification (NCBI taxonomy): domain Bacteria; kingdom Pseudomonadati; phylum Pseudomonadota; class Gammaproteobacteria; order Lysobacterales; family Lysobacteraceae; genus Stenotrophomonas; species Stenotrophomonas maltophilia group sp. Smal13. Next base: position 17,683 of record NZ_JASJSQ010000004.1, on the reverse strand, counting down.
GCAGCCGCAGAGTACCCGCTGCAACCCGAGACATTGCAGGCCTTGACCCTGTAGCCGTAGACCCCATAGCCAAGACCGCTGCGATTCGACTGTGTCGTTCCATCGTTCTGGACCAGTGACCAAGCGCCACTGTTGATACGCTCTTCAAGCATGTAGTTGACTGCCATGGAAACAGCACTCCAACTCACCACGGCAGTACCTGATGCCGTCGCTGCTGGCGCGCTGATCACGGGAGAGGCCGGCGGTCGGATTACAGAAACGACAGCAGAAGCCGAGTAGACGCCCCAGCCAGCATCGTTGCCCGCGCGAACCCGATATCCATAGTTTCCGGTCCCCTTGCCACTGAACCCCTGGCTTGTACTGCTGACCGAAGCCACGGCTTTCCATGCGCCGCCATTGACGTTCTCCTCAAGCGAATAGCGGGCTGCGCCTGCAACGCTGCCCCATGAAATCGTGTAGCTGCCATTGAGGCTTTGTGCCGGAACAGTGATTGATGTAGCCGCAGCGGGTGGATAGATCACCGTGGTCGAAGCGATGGCTGATTCAGGACCGCATCCAGCCGGATTGCAGCCATAGATGCGGTAACCATAACTGCCGGCCGCCTTACCTGAAACTGCACGGCTACGTACAGCGCTTTCCTGCACACTCTGCCAAGCCCCCGAACCGACACGCTCCTGCAAGCGATAGGTGGCGGCGCCAGCCACCTCCGTCCAACTCACCACATAGCTCCCGTTGAAGGCGGTTGCCGGCACCGAGGCCACGGCCTTTCCCGTGGGAGCACGCTGCACCACCACGCTGGCCGTAGCAGACCAACCACTGCAACTGTTCTGCTGACAGGCCCTAACGGCGTAGCCAAAGGTCCCCTCTGCCTTCGCCGATACATTCCAACTGCGGTCAGCACCTGTGTAGGCAGTAGCCCAAGCCCCCGAACCGCTCTGTTCACGCAGCTCATAGCGCGTAGCATAGGATACCGCCGTCCATTGCAATGCATAGGCACCATTGCTGCTGAAGACGGGTGCGGTCAGCACCGGTGTAGTCGGCGCCACAATCTGGATAGCCTGAGCAATCAAGCTGCCGTTGAGGTGAATGTACTCGGTGTTGCGGCCTTCCCTGGCATTCTCCTGGCGACGCAACACGCCATCATTGCCATACAACGAACGGATGTTCGAGTTTTCGCCAGCCCCCGTGGATAGAATGCGTCGACCGTGAGCGTCGTAGCGATATCGCTCGGCACTGGCCACGGTTCGCAGACGATTGCCGAAGTCGAAGCTGTAGGCTACGCCGCTACGATTGGACAGATTGCCTTGCACGTCGTAGCTCAGGCCAAGTGTGGTTGCACCACCACTATTCTGTACATTGGTCAATCGATTCTTGGCGTCATACCAGTAGACATGGTCCTTGACGCCAGCCAACTTGGCCGAGCGCAGATTATCCACAGCATCGTAGGTGTAGCGATAGACGCCGTCGCCCCCGAACGACGGCGACGTAGCCTGGATCAATCGGTCCAGGCCATCGTATGCCATGGTCCGGGTCCGCTTGGCGTCCAGATTGTCGACAATACGAGCGACATTGCCGTTCGCGTCGTACTCGTATGTGCTATCGAGGGCTCCCTTGCTGTCGGTGACGCGGGTGGGCAGCTGCCGCTGGTTCTGAGCCATCGTGTGGACGATGCCATTGCCATAGGTGAACTGCTTCATGCCGCCATTGGGATAGTAGGTGACGCTGGATGCAAAGCTACCCGCCTTGGTGGGCTGGCCAAATGCGTTGGGCGCATAGTCAACGAAGCGACCGCTCGGATAGGTAAGTGCGGACAAGGCACCATTGGTGTCGTAGGCATACCCGAGCGCCTGTATGCCAAGCGTGCTGTCACTGGATGTTTCCGCCGTCAACAGACCACGCTTGTTATACGTAAAGGTGTTGATCGACTGAGTGGCCCCACCATCGTTGACGGTGGTCACGGTCGCGGGCCTTCCGTCCTTGGTATAGATCCAGCTCTGGTTGCCATTCTTGTCAGGGAAACCCAACGTCGACAGCCGATTGCGAGCATCATACCCACGCACGACCTTACGCGCCGCCACGCTCGCCGCCCCGGAATCGCAAGCAGTGGCACTGGGTAGATCCAGGCCTGCCGCACTCCACGCGAGATTGCCTGCTGCGTCATAACCCATGACGGTCGCACCGGTTTCCGGCTCTATGCTCTTGCAAAGCTGCTGATTACCGTCATACACGTAGCTACGGACAATCTTGGTGCTGCTGTCCTGGCTGCGGCGCGCGATCGAGCGCGGCTTGCCGAAGATGTCGCGCCCGATCTCGGTAAAGGTGCCCGCAGGGTGGGTGATCGATACCGGCGCCTCTGTCGAGGGTGCACCGAAGGCCTGGAATGTGGTCACCGTGGCGTTGCCCTTCGGGTCAACCACCTTCAAACCACCACCGTTCAGATAGCTGGTCAGGGAGGTCAGAATCCCTGTCTCACCGTCGACCGAAACCGAGGTTTGCCGCCCCAGCGCATCGTAGCCCGTCCAGGTACCCGTGCTCAGTGACGCGGATCCACCAACGTGCGAAGCGAACACCTGCCTTCCCGCTTCGTCATAGGCGAACCGCTGATAGCGCTGGGTGGTGCTACGGGCGGAATCGTCATATTCCTCCGTCAGCAGCGGTCGCCAGAAGGCATCGAAGAAGACACTGCGGCGGGAATTCCCGGTCGCAACGACCTGTCTCCAGTGACCTGCCGCAATACCGTACTCATCACCATTGATGGGAGCAAACTGCTGCGTCGTACGCGCCCAGGCAACGCTATCACCTGCTGGCCAATCAATGGCTGCGACGCGCCCCATTGCATCGTAGCTGTACTGGGTAGCCGCACCATTTTCATCGGTGATGCTGGCGACCCAGCCGTTATCGTCCACCACCGCCGACTGCGTAGCGCCGTCGGCAAACTGGATCTGCTGTGGCGTGCCGCGCTTCCAGCCGGAAAGCGTGGTGCGGTTGCCGCGACCATCGGCAACCGTGGCAATAGTTCCGTCCGCGTTGTAGGTCAGTATCTGCTTCAGAGCCCCATAGGAGCGCACTTCGGCCGGCCGCATCAGACCATCAAACGCCGTTTGTTCAACCACCACGCCAGTGTTTTCGTTGGTGATCTTCGCCGTCGCCCCCAGTATCCACCTGTTGCGGTCGTCCGCGTACTGGGTCGCGTCGGTCCTGTTTCCCAAAGGACTGGAACTGTTGACACGCAACGGGCGAGCCAGGTCGTCGAAGGACAATATGCTGGTCTGATAGTTGACGCCGTCCTGCTGAATGGCTTCGGCCACCACTGGACGCACCTGGGCTGTACTGGGCTCGTCACCGCTGTAGATGATTCCATACAGCGGAACAAACGGTTGACTCTTGGCTTCATCGCTCGACATGTAAACCGATGTCGATGTTCTGAGCGTTTTTCCGGTCGCATCAACTACGCTGCTGCCCAGCAGGCGGCCCTCATTGAGGGCGTACTGCGAGCCATAGCGATAGAGCGTGCGGGTTCCGTCAGGATTAACTACAGAAACCTGCTTTTCCTGCTTGCAGTTCGTGCACGGATAGATTGCCGGCCCTCCAGCCCCGCCCCAGAGCGCCTCGAATCCATCCCCATAGCCATATTGCCACTGGAGGGTTTTCGACAGCCCTGGCCCCCAGATCTTCTTCGAATAAAGCGAGACAACATCGAAGAAGTAGGGCATAGCGACTTCGTAGTAGTACTGCGAGTTGGAGATTCGCCGGACACACTCGCTTGCGTGCAGACCGCTTCGGTACTGGCGCCCATTGGAGAAGCTGAACTCCCCTGTCGCACCAGATGGATGCTGGATGGTCATGATCAGCCGGCCATCGCGCGGCGGCGGCTGTTCGAGGCAATCGGGTCGGCTGTTGCCATCCCATGCGATATCATCGAACGCCTTCAACGCACTCGAATACGAGTAGCGCCATGCACTTCCATCCGGCAGCGCGACATGATTGAGGCGGTTCTGCCCTTCAACCTGTCCATAGGCATAAGTCCACGTGCGCCCCGCTGCCGTCACAGAGGCCAACAGCGAGCCATTATAGGAAAGTGATATCTCGCGCCCATCGCTGGACCAGATACGTACAGGATGCCCATTGCCGTTGTACTGGTACTGCACCCAGTTACCGGAACGATCCTCCACGCGGCTTGCCATCAGATACATCCGCATGCGTGCGATCTGGCTGCGGTCACCCAGACCGCCGGATTTCACCAGCGTCCCGCCGTAACGACTGAACGCAGTATCGAAGAAATAGCTCACCCCTGCAGTGGTCTTGACCCGGTATCCTTCACCAGCCAGACCTGACTTCATCGGTATGCAATCGATCGCGTCCCGTTGCGACGTGGTCCATTTCCTGGCAATGCCATCACTCGGCACTGGCTGGTTCTGCCAGATTCCCAGCATCGTCCGATCGCCGCCCTCAGGCACGTGCACGACGTTTCCTTGCCAGACTTCGTTGAGACGGAAGGTAATGGGACCGCGCGGAACCATATTTACACTGCAGCGATCATTGGCCCATGAGTTGGCTCCCGGCAGCATCGCCACAATGTAGGGAACGTCCACCTCCCAACCGCCGACTCCCTCGATGTTGGCGTTGAAGCTTCCAGCCCCCACCAGATCCATCTCGACGCTGAAGCGACGCCGCATCTGCACAGGCAGTGCGTTGTTGCCGGGCAGGCTGACATCGGTCACGGCAAATTCGGTCTTGCCGTTGTAGAGGCTGACACTCTCACCAAAGAGATCGTCCTTCAGCGCGGTCAGATTCTGTGCGGACTCGATGAGCTTGCGATACTCCTGATACGGCTGGACCGCCGAGACCGTTCCCGCACCCACACACAGCACCAGTACCGCAACTGCGCGGTACTGCCAAGTAGAAAATCGACTCACAGCATTCCCCTCGCGTCCGCATGCGAACCCGCGCCAGGGCGGCGCGACGACGCTTCCATGCGACTCTCTCGCTCTCGATTCTAGGTGAGTACCACGAGCAGATGAAAGATGTTTTCAGCGCCAATTATCTGGCGTCTGTGCGCAATCATTGAATTGCGAACAGCACCCACGCATGGCGTGGATCTACCGGTACAACTGCACCTGCTTTTTCAACAGATGCGGCACGATCAGCCGATGCACGGGCGCAACCGGCAGCATGTACACGCGCCCGAACGCGTTGTGCGTATGCACCACGGTCGCCACTTCCAGCACGTCGCCCTGCCACTGCAGCGCCAGCTGCACGCGCAGGTGGCGGTCGTCGTCTTCCAGCACGATGGCATCGTCGTCCAGCGACCGCAGGGTGAAGATGCCCAGCCGCTGGCCGGGTTGAGGATCCTCAACATCCTGCACCGCACGCAACGAGCCCAGGTGCTTCATGCCGAGCAGGCGCATGCCGCGATTGCGCAGCGCCATCAGCCCATCGAACCAGCCGGGAATGGTCGCCGCCATATCGCGGTAGGCCTGCAGGGCCGAGCGCCCATCGCGACGAGTCGTCGCCTGGCAGGCGTGCACGAAGTCGGCACCGGGCAATTGCGCACGCAGCACACTGCAGGCAGTTGGCGGCCTGCTCACGACGGACGCACTGCTCACGGCTTCGGCCCCTGCCCTTCGTTGTCTTCCCAATGCAGGATGCGGCGGGTCACGAAGCGATAGACCGGCTTGCCGGTGGCGAACCACAGTTCGCGCACCCACGAGGTGCGCTTGAGCACCCGCTTCTCCACCGGGGTGAGCGATTCACGGCAGTACATGCGCTTGTGCTTGAGCAGGTGGCGCAGGTCCTCGCGGGCCAGCAGCCGCATCCAGCGCGAGCGCGGGTTGCCGATCACCGCCAGCTGGAAGTCGATCAGCGCCGGGCGGCCGTCTTCGGTGACCAGCCAGTTGGCTTCCTTGGCCAGATCGTTGTGGGCCACGCCATTCCGATGCAGCTGCTGCAGCAGCCGACGCGCCGAGCGGAACCAGGCCAGATCGCCACGCGGCGGGCGCTGGTACATGGCATCGCCGGCCATGAAGCTGCGGTCGAGGTGACGGCCATCCCACGCCAGCAGCTGCGGCACATCGGCCATGCCGTGGATGTGCTGCAACGCGCGTGCTTCGCGGCGGGCCAGCCACCAGGCCGGCAGCCGCAGCCACAGCGGCGTGGCGCCCAGATCACGGCGCACGAAGGGGCCATCGGGCCCTTTCACAAGAAGGATCTGGCCGAAGCTGTCGGCCTTCAAAGCATGCGATGGAGCGTCTGGCGTATGCGGCATGGGGCCATTCTAGGCGAAGGCGCCGGTTGCAAACGGTCACGAAGCGGCTGGGAACCAGTCACCTTCACGCCCCTATAATCGGGCAATGGACTCTTCATGGATCGACGCCACGCTCGCGTGGATTGCCGCTCACCCCGTGCTGGCGGGTGCCGTTATCTTCCTCATCGCCTTCTGCGATGCGGTGATCATTCTTGGCGCCATCGTGCCGGCGCTGCCGCTGCTGTTCGCGGTGGGCGTGTTCATCGGCCTGGGCCAGATCTCCGGGCCGTACGCGGTGGCGGCTGCAGCCCTGGGCGCATTTGCCGGCGACGGTATCAGTTACTGGATCGGCCGACGCTGGGGCGACCGCCTGCGCGGCATCTGGCCGTTCAGCCGCTACCCGCAGCTGCTCGACCGCGGCGAGAACCTGTTCCGCCGCAACGCCTTCAAAAGCATCCTGATTGCACGCTACGTGGGCGCGATCCGCCCGTTCGTGCCGGCCATCGCCGGCATGATGAAGATGCCGGCCAGCCGCTACGTGCAGGCCAGCGGCATCGCCAGCATCTCCTGGGCCGTACTGTTCCTGGCGCCGGGCTGGATTCTTGGCGAAGCTTACGACGCAGTCGCGGCGGTGGCCGGGCGTCTGGTGGTGGTGGTCGGGCTGCTCGCGGTGATCCTCGGCCTGGTCTGGGCCATCGTGCTGTACGGCTACCGCTGGTCGGCCGCGCGCATGGACAACTGGCTGGCACGCCTGCTGGACTGGTCCAACCGCCACCCGACGCTGGGCCGCTACACCGTCGGCGTGCTTGATCCCAAGCGCCGCGAATCGGTGCCGCTGGCGATGCTGGCGTTGATGCTGCTGGTACTGGGCTGGGGCTGGTTCGCGTTACTGACCGTGTTGGTCGCACACGGCGAGCCACTGGCGATCGACCTCCTGGTGCACCAGGCCATGCTGGCGCTGCGCAATCCGCTGGCCGACTACCCGATGGCCGCGCTGGCATCGCTGGGCGCCTGGCAGGTACTGCTGCCGGCCACCGCGGCGGCGATGGGCTATCTGATCTGGCGCCGGCGCTGGATGGCAGCCGCGCACTGGCTGGCCGCGCTTGCCTTCGGCCTGGCCCTGACCATGCTGCTCGGCGCCACCGTGGATGTGGTGCGCCCGGTCGATGCCAGCAGCGGCTTTGGCTTCCCGTCGGTGTCGGTGACCATGGCCACCATCACCTTCGGCTTCTTCGCGGTGCTGATCGCCCGCGAGATGCCCGGCCGCACCCGCGTCTGGCCGTACCTGGTGTCGGGCATCGTGGTCAGCCTGATCGGCTTCTCGCGCCTGTACCTGGGCGCGCACTGGCTGAGCGATGTGATCGGCGGCATGCTGTTCGGCACGTTCTGGCTGCTGGTGCTGGGCATCGCCTACCGCCGCCGCTTCAACCGCTCATTCTGGGTGAAGCCGGTGGCCTGGCTGTTCTACGGCGTCTTCGCCGTGGCGGCGATGTGGTACGCGCCGCGCCACATTCCGGTGAAGCTGGAGCGGTTCGAGCCGACCCTGCCGGCACCGCAGGCGATGGATGCGCAAGCCTGGTGGCAGCACGACTGGGCCACGCTGCCGGCGCGCCGCAACGAGTTCGACGACGACCAGCGCTGGCCGCTGGACGTGCAGGTGGCGGGCCCGCTGGCGCCGCTGCAGGCGCAGCTGGAAGCCCGCGGCTGGAAGCGGCAGGAGCAGGCCGGCTGGCAGCAGGCGCTGCTGATGCTGGACAAGAACACCGGCGCCGACGAGCTGCCGGTATTGCCGGCCACGCTGGACACCCGCGTGGAAGCACTGCTGATGGTGCGCCAGGGTGCGAAGCCGGATGAGCGCTATGTGCTGCGCCTGTGGCCGGCACCCGCGCAGCTGCAGCCGGGCAACACGCCGCTGTGGCTGGGCAGTGCACAGACCCTGCGTTACGAGCGCCACTTCGAATGGATCGGCATGTGGCACCCGCTGCGGGGTGTCGACCCGGCGTTGAACGCGGTGAAGGACGCCGTGCAGGACCTGCCGCAGCACGAGGATGTGCACAGCGAAACCGGGCTGCCGGTGTTGCGGTTGAAGACCATGCCGTGATCGAGCCGGTGCTTCTCTGGTAGTCGCCAACCTTGGTTGGCGCTTCGGGAAAAGGCCGCCAACCAAGGTTGGCAGCTACCGGTTCCGGTGCGCTCTGGCTGTCGCCAACCCTGGTTGGCGTTTCCCGGTTCCGGCGCGCTCTGGCTGTCGCCAACCCTGGTTGGCGTTTCCCGGTTCCGCTGCGCTCTGGTAGTGGCCAACCTTGGTTGGCGTTTTCCGGTTACGGCATCCAGCCCAGCAACTGCTGCAATCGCTGGTGCGGGTCATCCATCTGCAGCAGCTGCAGGCGCTGCTGCTCGCTCAGTGGCAGCAGTTCGGCCAGCCGCCAGCCGACCCAGCTGGCCTGGTCCAGCAATGCCGGGTTGGCCGGCGCATAGGCCTCGCCGGCCTGTTCGATGATGTGCCCCAGCACCGTGGCCAGCAGCGCATGCTGCGGCCGCAATTCGTCATCGGGGTCTTCATCGCACCAACGCACGTCGGCCACCACCAGGCCGTTGTCGCGTACGCGGGTGCGCTCGACATGGAAGCGGCGGGTGCCACGCAGGCGCAACTGCAGCACGCCGTCGGCGCCGACATCGAAGTCTTCGATGCGTACCTGCACGCCATACGCTGCCGGTGTCGCCGGGGCTCCCACGTCCTGGCCGTCGAGGATCAGGCAGACACCAAAGCCTTCGCCACTGCGGCCGCTGTCGCGGACCAGGTCCAGGTAGCGCCGCTCGAATACACGCAGGCCCACCGCTGCACCCGGCACCAGCGTGGTGTGCAGCGGAAACAGCGGCAGCGAACCGTCGACGCTCATCGGGCCTGCAGCGCGGCCAGGAAACGGCGCGGTGCACCGTCGAAGCCACCGTTGGACATGAACACCACGTGGTCACCACTGCACACGCTGGCCTGCAATTGCGCCAGCAACGCGTCGGTATCGGGCACCGCGTGCGCTTCGCCACGCACCGCGGCGATCACCGCAGCGGCATCCCAGGCCAGTTCCGGGCGATGCAGGAACACCACTTCATCGGCCAGCGCCAGCGACGGTGCCAGCGCCTGCGCATGTGCGCCCAGCCGCATCGAATTGCTGCGCGGCTCCATCGCGACCACGATGCGCGCATCACCCACCTTGGCACGCAGGCCTTCCAATGTGGTGGCGATCGCGGTCGGGTGATGGGCGAAATCGTCGTAGACGGTGATGCCGTCATGGTGGCCGATCACTTCCATGCGGCGCTTGACGCTGCGGAAGCGTGACAACGCAGGAATCACGTCGGCCGGTGCCACGCCCACCGCATGCGCGGCGGCCAGCGCAGCCAGGCCGTTGAGCACGTTGTGGCGGCCCAGCAACGACCACTGCACGTCGCCCATTGCCTGCCCGCGGTGATGCACGCGAAACGCGCTGCCATCGGCGGCCAGCAGCTCGGCATGCCATTCCAGCGACGGATCGAATCCGAAGCGTTCGACCGGCGTCCAGCAGCCCATCGCCAGCACTTCGGCCAGATGCTGATCCTCGCCGTTGACGATCAGTCGGCCACGCGCCGGCACCGTGCGCACCAGATGGTGGAACTGGCGCTGGATCGCGGCCACGTCGGGGAAGATATCGGCGTGGTCGTATTCAAGGTTGTTGAGGATGGCCACCAGCGGCCGGTAGTGCACGAACTTGCTGCGCTTGTCGAAGAAGGCGGTGTCGTACTCGTCGGCCTCGACCACGAACTCGCGGCCCTGGCCCAGGCGGGCGGAGACGCCGAAATCCTCGGCGACGCCGCCGATCAGGAAACCGGGCGAACGACCGGCGCTTTCCAGCAGCCAGGTGAGGATGGTGGTGGTGGTGGTCTTGCCGTGGGTACCGGCCACGGCCAGGGTGTCGCGGCCCGGCAGCACCTGTTCGGACAGCCACTGGGCGCCGGAGATGTAGCGCTGGCCGGCGTCGAGCACGGCCTCCACGGCCGGGTTGCCGCGCGAGAGCGCGTTGCCGATCACCACCTCGTCGGTGCCGGCCGGCACGCTGTCGGCGCGGTAACCCTGGTCCAGGGTGATGCCCAGCTGTTCGAGCTGGGTCGACATCGGCGGATAGATGGCCTGGTCGCTGCCGCTGACCGTATGGCCCAGTTCCCGCGCCAGGGCGGCCACGCCGCCCATGAAGGTGCCGGCGATTGCAAGGATATGTACGCTGCTCATGACCGAGGATTGTGACCGATGACGGCTGTATAGGGCCAATGTCCGATCCGGGGTAAGACAAGTCCTACACAGGATGTGAGAAAACTCCAATCATCTGTCAGGGAAATCCCGATAGCGATGTTCTGTGAACCCGGACACAATTCGAACTGCCAGCCGCAGTACCCGAACCGGTCCTACTCCCCAAGAGGCCATCCCCAAGGGAGCTCATGCTGCGGGGCCCTGAGCAAGCCCTCTGCTGGCGCCTATCAAACGACACAGGCCTGGTCCTCGCGGACCAGGCCTGTGCTTTTTGCGCCCGAAGGACCGGCAGTGCACCGGCCCTGCAGGATCAACCCTTGATCGCCGCCAGGATGCGGGCTTCGATCTCGTCCAGCTCACCGACGCCGTCGACGCGGGCCAGGGTGCCACGGCCGGCGTAGAAGTCGACCACCGGGGCAGTCTGGTCGTTGTAGACCTGCAGGCGCTGGCGCACCGCTTCCGGCGTGTCATCGGCGCGGCCCTGTTCCTTGGCACGACCGGCGATGCGCTCGACCAGCAGCTCGGTGGCCACGTCCAGCTGCACCACGGCATCCAGCGGCTGGCCGATCTTGGCCAGCAGGCCGTCCATCGCATTGGCCTGGGCCACATTGCGCGGGTAGCCATCGAGGATGAAGCCCTTGGCGACATCGGCCTGGGTCAGGCGCGACTCCAGCATGCCCAGCAGGATGTCGTCCGACACCAGGTTGCCGGCATCCATCACCGTCTTGGCCTGCTTGCCCAGCTCCGTGCCCGCGGCGATTTCCGCGCGCAGCATGTCACCGGTCGAAATGTGGGCGATCCCCAGCTTTTCCTTCAGGCGCGTCGCCTGTGTCCCCTTGCCCGAACCGGGCGGTCCCAACAGAACCAATCGCATTGACCTGACTCCAACGTGTTGAAAACAAAGAAGGTTCGCGTCCCGGACGGACCGGTATCGCTGCACCGCAATAGCGCCACTTTACCGCATCCGGGTAATGTCCCTGCAATGTCCCCTCCCCCGAGCAGGTAGAAGCATGCGCAACGGTACTCTCCTCTACGCCCAGTCCGGCGGTGTCACCGCGGTCATCAACGCCACGGCAGCGGCGGTGATCGAGCAGGCCCGGGCCAAGGGGATCAAGGTCCTGGCTGCCCGCAACGGCATCCTCGGCGCCCTGCGCGAGGAGCTGATCGACACCAGCAAAGAGAGTGCCGCCGCGATCCGCGCGCTGGCCCATACCCCGGGCGGCGCCTTCGGCTCGTGCCGGGTCAAGCTGAAATCGCTGGACGCCGACCGCGCCCGCTACGACCGGCTGCTGCAGGTGCTGCAGGCCCACGACGTGCGCTGGTTCCTCTACAACGGCGGCAATGACTCGGCCGATACCGCGCTGAAGGTCTCGCAGCTGGCCAAGGCCTCCGGCTATGACCTGACCTGCATCGGTGTACCCAAGACCATCGACAACGACCTGGCGGTGACCGATACCTGTCCGGGCTTCGGCTCGGCGGCCAAGTACACCGCGGTCTCGGTGCGCGAAGCGGCGCTGGACGTGGCGGCAATGGCCGAGACCTCCACCCGTGTCTTCATCTACGAGGCCATGGGCCGCCACGCCGGCTGGCTGGCGGCGGCCGCCGGTCTGGCCGGCAACGGCGATGACGAAGCGCCGCACATCATCCTGCTGCCCGAACGCGCCTATGACGAAGCGGCGTTCCTGGCCAAGGTCAAGGCGGTGGTCGAGCGCGTCGGCTACTGCGTGGTGGTGGCGTCGGAAGGCATCGCCACCGCCGATGGCCGCTTCGTCGCCGACGCGGGCGGCGGCAAGGACTCGTTCGGTCACTCGCAGCTGGGCGGCGTGGCCGCGCACCTGGCCGGCCGGGTCAAGGACCAGCTGGGCCTGAAGGTGCACTGGGCGCTGCCCGACTACCTGCAGCGCTCGGCCCGCCACCTGGCCAGCAAGACCGACTGGGAGCAGGCGCAGGCGGTCGGCAAGGCCGCCGTGCAGCTGGCGCTGAAGGGACAGAACGGCGTGATGCCGGTGATCGTGCGCAGCAGCGATGCGCCCTATCGCTGGAAGATCGAAGCGGCGCTGCTGTCGAAGATCGCCAATCATGAAAAGAAGATGCCCGCCGGCTTCATCCGCCGCGACGGCTTCGGCATCACCGCCAAGGCACGCGCCTACCTGTCGCCGCTGATCAAGGGCGAAGCACCGCTGCCGTACGGCACCGACGGCCTGCCGAAGTACGTGACGCTGAAGAACGTGGCCGTGAAGCAGAAGCTGCCGGCCTTCGAGGGCTGAGCCGAAAAAGGGGACGGAGGGGATTAAGTCGTATACGCCCCTCTGTGCTGAGCCCTGTGCGGAGCGCAGGGCACATTGCGGCGGCCGTCGAAGCACCCCACAATCGGGCTCCGGCCCGGGGCAAAGGGGCCGCCGCAAGCCAGATTCGACGCTGCCCGGCCTTCAAGGCCCGGGCCTGTGCTGCCATTTCACAAGGACTGTAACCATGAAGCACCCGATCCTGATCGCCGCGCTGCTGTGCGGTGCCGCCGCGCCGGCCTTCGCTGCGACCTGCGAAAGCAACTTCCAGAAGAAGGGCAATCCCTTCGTCGGCACGACCTTCACCTCATCGGTCACCCATCCAGACCTGACCGTGGCCAGTGCCATCGGCCAGATGCGGGTGATCGCCAAGAACGCCAACATGGACGTCCTCAGCGAGGACGTGGAAGGCGGCTCGATGCTGATCGAAGAGCCGGAATCCATGGCCCACAAGCCGATTCCGATGATCATCAGTGCCACCTCCGAAGGCGGCCAGGGCACCGTCGGCATGGTGGTGAAGGTCAACAAGGGCGCCATTGCCTCGGCCGATGGCGTGCGCGAAGAAATGTGCAAGCTTCTCAACCAGATCAAGCCGGGCAAGGCTGGCGAACAGGCAGCCAAGGCCACTCCGCAGGCGTCGGTGGTAACGATTGCCGCCGACCGCTTCGGCTTCCAGCTGCGCAACCAGAACAAGGACAACCCGGCCGCGGTCGAGCCGCGCTACAAGGGCAAGACCTACGCCATCACCGGTCGCATCACCTCCGTGCTGCGCAGTGGCGGCACCTACAACACCAGCTTTGACCTGCCCAGCGATGGCAGCATCGACTTTGAGCGCGTGGCCATTTCCTGCTCGTTTGCAGCCAACCAGGCCGCGTATGCGCTGGCCCTGCGCCCGCGCGAGAAGGTGACGCTGACCGGCGTGGTCGACAGCTACGACCAGATTGGTCGTGTGTTGTGGTTGAAGGACTGCCGCGGCAACTGATCGCTGCCAGCATGGGAAAAGGCCCGGGTGCGCAGGCGCCCGGGCCTTTTCGTTTCCACAGCGGTTCACACCTGGCGCACGTGCATCGCAGGATGATGGATACCCCGTCCGGAGGTCATCATGGCACTGCGTGTTGTTCGACTGGGTACGCCGCGCCACCCCGGCGAAGGGCTGCGCATCGGTACCGTGCGGCGGCCGCCACGCGGCGTGCCGCGCAGTGAGTTCGCGGAACAGGACTGGTACGACGTCTGGTTCCCGACCCTGTCACCCAGCGCGGAACTGGTAAAGCGGGCGCACGAAGCGAAAACCGCGGCCGACTGGAATGCGTTCTTCCGCCACTACAAGGCCGAGATGAAGGCGCCCGATGCCGCCCACGCGCTGGACCTTCTTGCCGCGATGTCACAGCACAGCGACATCAGCGTGGGGTGCTACTGCGAGGATGAAGCGCATTGCCATCGCAGGGCCCTGCGAGAGCTGCTGGTGGCGCGCGGGGCGACGCTGGCGGAGTGATGATTGCAGGGTTGCCGGCCAGCGGCCGGCACTACCAGGTTGCCCGCCGGGCATGGCCCGGCACTACCGATGCGCAGCGAAGTAGATCCACGCCATGCGTTGATGCGCGCTGCTGGACGGCCTCAATTGCAGGCCTTGCCTTCCATCTGCAGCTGCGCGGCGAACATCGTCACCTGCGGAATCTGGCCGGCAGCGGCCTGCTTCTTGGCCTCTTCCAGATAGATGCGCGACTGGCCCTGCCCGTCCAGCTCGACCTTGTTGCTCGACGGCAGGCGCCACACCCGCACTACCGCCTGCTGCGCCGGGCACGCGGCATTGGGTACGCGGATCACATCATTGAGCTTCCAGCCCTTGTCGGCGCTTGGCTGCGCCTTGGCATAGTCGACGAAACGCGCGCGCGGCTGGCACTGCTCGCTGGTCCGCACCGGCGCGAAGCGATACGGCTCGGCCGCCTGACCGGTGAAGGCACCTTCCAGGCGCGCGCAGGCCTCGGGAATCTGCCGCAGGGTGTGCACCGCGCCCACGGCCTGGGGGGCACCCACGGCGCGCTGCAGCTCCGGGGTTTCCGCGGCGAGTGCCGGTACGGCCGGGACCAGGGCGGCAAGCATCAACAGGGACAGGCGCATGGGGAATCTCCTACGGGACTGAGCGCAGGCTTGCAGAGGCTGGCTTAACGGGGTGCAAAGGCCTGTGGCTTTCGAATCATGCCCATGGACTGGCGGCATGCGGCGGGGCTCGTAAAAACCAGTCGAGCACGGCTCGACTCTACAGTGCGCGGCACGCATACTGCGGGCACCAGGGAATGCTGAACACCGCCATACGTCGGACGACCACCAAGGTCGGTACGGGTTGGTTCCAGGCTGCAGCCCGTCGTCCCCCTCGTGGTGCCGTTCATCGCCACTGGATGCCTACATCCATTCTGCGGAGGGGTCTAATGCTGGAACGTCACGGGCTGTCATTGGCGCTGGGCTGCGCCATTCTCGCGATCCTGTTCGGAATCGTCTCGGCGCGCTGGATCCTGCGCCAACCCACCGGCAATGAACGCATGATCGCGATCGCCACCGCGATCCAGGAAGGTGCGCGTGCCTACCTCAACCGCCAGTACCTGACCATCGGCGTGGCCGGTGTGGTGCTGTTCGTGCTGGTCGGCATCTTCCTCAGCTGGTACACCGCGATCGGCTTCGCCATCGGTGCGGTGCTGTCCGGCGCGGCCGGCTACATCGGCATGAACGTGTCGGTACGCGCCAACGTGCGCACCGCCGAAGCTGCCCGCCACGGCATCAGCGCGGCGATGGACGTCGCCTTCCGCGGCGGTGCGATCACCGGCATGCTGGTGGTCGGTCTGGGCCTGCTGGGCGTGGCCGGTTACTACGCGCTGCTGCTGCGCATGGGCCTGCAGATGGACCAGGCGCTGCATGCACTGGTCGGGCTGGCGTTCGGCTCGTCGCTGATCTCGATCTTCGCGCGCCTGGGCGGCGGCATCTTCACCAAGGGCGCGGACGTCGGTGCCGACCTGGTCGGCAAGGTCGAAGCCGGCATTCCCGAAGACGATCCGCGCAACCCGGCGGTGATCGCCGACAACGTCGGTGACAACGTGGGTGACTGCGCCGGCATGGCCGCCGACCTGTTCGAGACCTACGCGGTGACCGTGATCGCCACCATGCTGCTGGGCAGCCTGATGCTGGCCGAGGCAGGCGCCAATGCGGTGCTGTATCCGCTGGTGCTGGGCGGCGTGTCGATCATCGCCTCGATCATCGGCGCGCTGTTCGTCAAGGTGAAGCCGGGCGGTTCGATCATGGGCGCACTGTACAAGGGCGTGATCGTCTCCGGCGTACTGGCCGCCATCGCCTTCTACCCGATCACCACCGGGTTGATGAGTGACAACGTGCATGGGCCGATGGCGCTGTATGGCTGCGCATTGATCGGGCTGGTGCTGACCGGCCTGATCGTGTGGATCACCGAGTACTACACCGGCACCCAGTACAAGCCGGTGCAGCACGTGGCACAGGCCTCGACCACTGGGCATGGCACCAACATCATCGCCGGCCTTGGCATTTCGATGAAGTCCACCGCGCTACCGGTGGTCGCGGTGTGTGCGGCAATCTGGGGCGCGTTCGCGCTTGGAGGCCTGTACGGCATCGCCATCGCCGCCACCGCGATGCTGTCGATGGCCGGCATGATCGTCGCCCTCGATGCCTATGGACCGATCACCGACAACGCCGGTGGCATCGCCGAGATGGCCGAGCTGCCCTCGGAGATCCGCGACATCACCGATCCGCTGGATGCGGTGGGCAACACCACCAAGGCAGTGACCAAGGGTTATGCGATCGGCTCTGCGGCACTGGCGGCACTGGTGCTGTTCGCCGACTACACCCATAACCTGCAGGCAGCACATCCGGGGCAGGAATTCCGCTTCGACCTCAGCGACCACACGGTGATCATCGGCCTGCTGATCGGCGGCCTGATTCCCTACCTGTTCGGTGCGATGGCGATGGAAGCGGTCGGCCGCGCCGCCGGTGCGGTGGTGGAAGAAGTGCGCCGCCAGTTCCGCGAGATCCCCGGCATCATGCAGGGCACCGGCAAGCCGCAGTACGACAAGGCGGTGGACATGCTGACCCGCTCGGCGATCCGCGAAATGATCGTGCCCTCGCTGCTGCCGGTGGCGGTGCCGGTGGTGGTCGGCCTGCTGCTGGGGCCGCGCGCACTGGGCGGCCTGCTGATCGGCACGATCGTGACCGGCCTGTTCGTGGCCATTTCGATGACCACCGGCGGCGGCGCCTGGGACAACGCCAAGAAGTACATCGAGGACGGCCACTTCGGCGGCAAGGGCAGCGAGGCGCACAAGGCGGCGGTGACCGGCGATACCGTCGGTGACCCCTACAAGGACACCGCCGGCCCGGCGATCAATCCGCTGATCAAGATCATCAACATCGTGGCACTGCTGCTGGTGCCCCTGCTGTAGATCCACGCCATGCGCAAACCCGTAGAGTCGAGCTTGCTCGACTGCTTCTGGCCCACACCGCAAGAGCAGTCGAGATCCTATGTTCGTGGTCAAGCCTGCTGGAAGCAGGCTTGACCCACCTTCAGCATGGCCGGATCGAAGTCCCGGCCGCTCTTGAACACACCCCAGGCGATCCTGGCCAGCTTTCTGGCCAGGATGTTGAAGACGGCGGTGCTGGGGTGACCGCGTTTTGACAGCTCGTCGTAGAGCGGTTGCCCCCGGCGACACCGCTTGAGCCCCATGGCGGCCATGTAGAGCATCTGGCGCAGCACTGGCGCGCCCTGTTTGGACAGCCGACGCCGTCCCGTTCTGCCGCCAGACTCGTTGGGCCGGGGATCCAGGCCGGTGCAGGCGATCCACGCGTTGGCGTTGGCCAACGGCC